>JAKLEG010000750.1 GCA_022703175.1 Myxococcota bacterium
GATCGGCAATATCTTCGATGACGCTTACCACCGAACCGACTTTCTGTGCTTCGGTGCCCAAATTCTCGATAATCGCCGCGGCCTTCCTGACGACGTTTGCAATCTCGTCGATAGCTTCGAGCGCTTGCGAGACCGTGGCCGTGCCTTCAGCGGCCACATGCCTGGCTTGTTCAGACGCCGCATTGACGCCCTGGACGTTGCGCGAGACCTGGTCCATGGCGACCGTCATTTCGTGCGAGGCTGTGGCTAAGGTGCGTGACTGGTTGGAGATCTCCAGGCTACCGTCGGCGATCTTGGTGGTCGATTTTGACAGTTGTCCCGCGGCGCCCGCCATCTGCTCTGCGCTCCCCGCAATGGTCGCGATCACCGAGCGGAGTTTCTCGGCAAACCCGTTGATGTGCTCGGCCATCTCCCCGACTTCGTCGTGGGAGGAGATCTTGATGCGGCGGGTGAGGTCGCCGGAGGCGATCTCTTCGATCACGCTGATCGATTTGGTTACCGGTTCGAGGATCACCCGCGTCAGCGCGAGACTCGCAATCACGGACGCAATGATCGAGGCCAACAGAATGATGGCCGAGAGGATCATCACCGAGGTGTGCGCAGTCTCGGCGGCTCGATAGCTTTCTTCACTCAACAGCTGTTCATATTCGGTGATCGCATCGAGCGCTTTGGCCAAGACCTGGAACCGCTCTTCGGAGGTCGCCATGAACATCGTGGCCGCGTTGAGGTCGGCCTGCAGGAGGTCGATCATATCGGTGGCCGCCTTGGTGTAGTCGACCAAGATGTGCAGCGCTTCACGCGCGAGCCCCTGTTCTTTGGGCGACAAGCGTGTGTCTTCGGTGTGGTTCTTAAGGGTGGTGTCGGCCTTTTTGAGAGTGGCCAATTGCTCCTTGCCAAGGGCCTCGATCTTGCTCGCCTCGTACTCCGCATTGGCCCAACTCAAAAGCTTGTAGAGGTTGGTCTGCGCTCGTTGGATCGACTCCTTGAGCTCCACGGCTTCGCGGTAGCTCGCGAAACGGACGGCGTACATCTCGTTCATGGCGCGATTTGTTGTGCGCAATCCCACGAATGCGGTCACGCCAAAGCCGATCATGAAAAGGATGACGAGCCCCGGCGGCAGCAATAACTTCTGCGCCAGCATCATGCGGTTAAGCCGCTCTCTCATGGAACTTCCCCCAGAGGTGAGTACGAACGTCGCCAATCCACCCCGATGCCAACGCCACCGTGGCGTGGCGTGGCGCGGCATCGCAGCACCTGCGTAAGTCGCTACTTCTTGTAGACGCCGCAGCCTACCAGAATGTCGCCCACGGCTTCGAGGTAGACGCGCTTGGGTTCGATCTTCTTGCTGACCGGGTTGGTCCACTTGTATTCAACCCAGCCGCTACCCTTCTTGGCGATTTCCATGAACTCCTTCACAAAGTACTTGCCGTCGGAGTCTTTCAGGTCGAGGAGATTCTTGCCGATCAATTTCTGGTTGCTGCCGTGGGCAATCTGATTACCGTTGAAGTCCCAAACGGTGAGGTACAGTTCGCCGCTGACGAACTCGCCCTTGGGATCGCTGTAAGCGGCCAGTGCCTTTTCTTTGCCGTTGGCTTTAAAAAATGCCACGCCTTTTTTCGCAAAGGCTTGGGCGTCTGCCTCGGTTGGAGCGGGCTGCGCCCAGGCGGTGCTGGCGTAGCCGAGCAACAGTGAGAGGGGTACTGCCAAAAGAGTCGCGGGCTTGTTCATCGCTCATCTCCTTTTGGGTCATGCGACACGCGTCGCCATAGTGTCGCTAAGATAAGGTTGCCTAAACAGGTTGGGGAGGGGGTAGCGTCAGGCGCGAAAGCTGATGGCGTCGAGTTCCCAGAGCAGATAGGCCACCATCAACGCTGTACGCCGCTGTTCACCAGCTGCGCCCAGGATCTTGAGGACTTGCGCGAGGCTGCGCTGGCCGTCGATGTGGTCAAGCACTCGTTGTTCAAAGGGGGCGAGCTTCAAATGGGCGATCATCGTCGACTGTTGCGGTAGACGCTCGATGCGTTGATGCATTTGGCGATCCAGACGGGTCTCCAAACGTGCGGCCGGCAGTGCACGTGCCGCCAAGACAACAAGCTCCTCGACCTGGAGTTGAAGGTCGACTTTGTCGTCGGTGACCGCAATGCCGTCATAGAACGCATAGCGGCCGCGATCCCACATGGACAGATCGACGAGCCGCATGACCTGCTGGCCGCGGAGGTGCTCTGCTAAGATCGTTGGCTCCACCAGCCCCAAGCGCAACAACGTGTAGCCGATGCGATGGTTGTCGGTGTGCATCGATGCGAGCGCCACGTCGAGCTCATCGCGGCTTAAAACGTTGCGCGCGATCAAATACTCGCCCAAACGTTCGCCCACGATGTTGGAGTTGACGAACACCGGAACGCCATGCCCCAGAAAGACATCTTTCA
>JAKLEG010000751.1 GCA_022703175.1 Myxococcota bacterium
AGGCCCAAATGGAGAGTGTGCGAAGACACGTGGAGGTGGCCCAAGCACGTCTTCTGGCTGGGGATGCGATGCGCATCGAAGTGGTGCGGGCTGAGACAGAACGCGAAAAGAGTCATCAAGATCTCTTGGCCGCCCACTTGAGCCTCGACAACGCCCGCGATGCCTTGGCGACTCTCTTGGGACGTCAAGAATTGCCACTCCCAGAGGATCCACCTGGGTTGGCTCCGCCCGAAGAGGTGCAAGATCTTGCACGCCTGGTAAGCGAGCGCCCCGATGTCCGCTCCGTGCATGCGCAGACAGCCATGGCTGAACAGCAAGTCAACGCGGTATGGCGACAGTTTTGGCCGAGCCTCGTGGCCGGGGGCCAAGCCAGCTACCTCTTTACCGACCCGCCCGACTTGGGCTCCAGCGACCGCTCGCGCTGGGCGGTATTCCTGAACCTCTCGGTACCGCTGTTCAATGAGGGGCGTTACGCTGACCTGGACCAAAAACGGGCCCAGCTCAGTGCGGCAACGCTACGCGAGGCCGATGTCCGCCGCGGCGCTGAGGTGGAGCTGCGTAAAGCTCAACGCGACTACCTGGCCGCATTGGCGGCGCTCGCCAACGCTGAACGCCAGGTGGGCTTGGCGCGCGAGGCGTTGGATCTCACCCAAAATGGTTATCAAAACGGCGTCAGCACGTCGCTCGAAGTCACCGACGCCCAGCGAAGCTTCAGAGCCGCAGAAATCGGCGCCATCACCCAGAAGTTACGCAGCCAGATGGCACTCTTGTCGTTGTTCAAGGCACGCGGCATCAAGGCGCAAGCGCTTGCTGCCCCGGCGCCACTCAAGTAGACAATCTCCCTACGAATGCTGTTGGGACGCGTCATAGGTGCCTTGTGGGGCGCTCGCCATGCCGAGGCTTTAAACGGCGCCAAGCTTTTATGTGTGGCCGCGCTCGACCTTCAAGGCCAGCCGACCGGCGCCGAAATTGTGGCGATTGACGAGCAACGTGCAGGTCCTGGCGATCTGGTGTTGGTGGGGGTCGGCAGCCGCGTGCGCGACCTGACTGTCGGCCCAACCCTACCTACGAAGGCCGTCATTCTCGCGGTCGTAGACGACTATGAGGTCAGCTAAACGATGCTGTTGGGACGCGTCATCGGTGAGGTCTGGACCACCCAAAAGAGCCCGGCGCTAGAGGGCCAGAAACTGGTTTTGGTGGCGCCTCGCTATAGCTACGGCGGCGCCTTGGGCCATGATCACGTGGTGGCACTCGACAAATTAGGTGCTGGCCTCGGTGAAGAAGTGCTGGTTTGTTTTGGCGCCGCGCCGCGCTGGGAGCACGGCGGTACACATATGCCCATTGAGGCCGCTGTCATGGGCCTCGTCGACCGCACCGAGTTGCACACCGACGACCCACACCTGCCGTTCGGCCTTGTCGAGGCCCCCGCACACAGGAAGAGCTCATGAATCGCGGCATTGTGATGGGTGAGGTGTGGGCCACCCGCAAAGCGCAAAGCCTGGAGGGCCGCAAGCTCGCGCTGGTGGCCTTGTGTGACACCCACGGTCCGACGAGCGAAGTGGTGGTGGCCATCGATACCCTCGATGCTCGCGTAGGGGATGCCGTGCTCATTTCGTATGGCTCCGGTGCGCGCAACGTCTTGAGTGCAGGCCAGGATAACCAACTTATCTTGGCCGATGCCGCCATCAGCGAAATCATCGACGGGCGCGCCTAGGGCCGCGTGAGGAGTGGGACATGTTCGTAGGTCGAGTGATGGGGCACGTCTGGTCGACGGTGAAATGGGACAAGCTAGAGGGCCTGCGCTTTTTGCTCGTGCGCCCGCATCGCCTAGACGATTTGCGCCGACTCTCGGGTTTGCCCGCCAACGCACCGGTCCCAAGCCATGAAGGGGTGGTGGTGGCCGATGTCCTGGGCGCAGGCCCGGGCGAAGATGTGGTGGTCGCCTATGGACACGCAGCGCGCGCCGGTCTCGAAGAGCTGAAACCGGGCGGCCCGGCCCCTGCCTATCCTATCGACGCCGCCGTGGTGGCCATTGTGGATCGTCTGGCCGTCTCCGAGCTCGACGCCGAATAGTCACCTGTCGCGAGCTTGTGTCAGCTCCCAACTAAGCTATTCGAGCGGTAGCCAGTTGGCCGGCTCCGGGTCCTGCATCGCCACGATGTAGCGCGCCCGACGGTTGCGCGGTTCGCTCACCTCATCGGCCGTATTCATTGCCTGCTTCTCTTCACCCATGCCCGCCACCAAAATGGGCACTCGGACGCCGCGTTTCTTGAAGTCCACGGCGATGGCGCGCGCACGTTTGCGAGACAATTCGCGGTTCTGTGCGGGGTCGCCGACGCTATCGGTGTGACCTGCGATGTAAAGCTTGATGGCATAGGCTGCGCCGTAGCGGGCAATCGCAGCTTGGATTTGTTG
>JAKLEG010000752.1 GCA_022703175.1 Myxococcota bacterium
AATATCATTTAAAATCAGACACATAACAAACCTCCCACGGTCGGCAAGGGCTCAATATCCGGGGAACTTCCACAACGGGCACAGCACCATGCGACTGCACGCAGGGTTAGTGGGGCTCGCTAAGTGGAAAAGATTGATGAGCGCGCTGAATAGCGCCAACACCGGCGAGCACAACACCAACAGCAGGACGGCAAATAACCCAAGGCCGTTAGCCAACCACGGGCGCGCATGCAGCCAGTCGAACAGGCTTTGGCTCTTGCTGGGCTCAATCGGGGCGAGGAGAGCACGGTCAGCGACGATATCGGTGTAGCTGGGCATCATGGTCTCCTTCAACAAGTGGTTCCTGAAGGTGATTTGGCCGATTCCCCACATCCGCCAAAAAGAATTGTGCGCCCGAGCCCACAGCCAGCCCGCCAGAGCCACCGAAAGCCTCCGATTCATCATGGAAGATGCTGAATTAACTAAGTTTTATCAACCAGGGCGCCGACGCCACACCCGCGTGCCTTTGCCGTCGTAGCAGGCACTCACTTTGACGGTGCGCAGGTCGATCTCTTGGGACAATCCGTAAAGGCGTTGTACGCCGTTTTCCAAGCGAAAATAATGCAACAAATACGCCACGGTTAGACCCAAGAGCACAAAAGCCAATAACCCCACGGACCAATGCCCCAAGGTCACCGCGCCGCCGATGGCCATTAACGTAAACAGGGCCACGGCCATCGTGACAATCAGGTGAATGAAGCGCTCATGTTGCAGGTTGTAAACTTGCTCTAGGTGAAACGACTTCAGCTCTGCAAACGCCACCTCTCCATGTTTGCCGGCCAAGGCCTCCCGGACAAAACGCTCATGCCGTCTCAGGTAGTCCCACATGCTTCACCTCGCGATGCGACCGCCCCCGGGTCGGGTCGCTCTGTATGCCCCACGACGCTCCAAATCTCCATGTCGGAGAGGCAATGGTTGGCAGCTTTGGCGCGCTGGTAGATGGCCTTCACCAGTCCCTCTTCGGGCGCCACGCCGTGGGCGGTCAACCAAAAGTGCACGCTCGACAAGCCACTTAGCGGCCCAATCTCGATCTGCTGCTCGCGCCCAATCAAGCCGGCCGGCACGCTGGAGTAGATGCGGTCGGCCAAGAAGTGATCGCCCTTTCGTTGTGCCTTGATAATGGCATCCACGTGCACGCCGGTACCGGTGCGGAAGGCATCCCGCCCGACGATCGGGTAGTTGAACGGAATGCTGATGCCACACGCCTTGGCCACCGCTTCGCAGTAGCGCGTCAACGCCCCCAGGTTGGCGTTCCACGCATCCAAGAGCTTCAGGTTGACCAAAATCTGGTCCATCGCCGCGTTGCCCACCCGCTCGCCCACGCCCAGGCCGGTGCCATGCGCGCGATCGCAACCGAACTCCACGGCATACAACGCATTGGCCACCGCCAGGCCGCGATCGTTGTGGCCATGCCAATCCAGCTTCACCTCTTCGCCCAACGCCTGGATCAACGCCAAGGTCCACGCCACCAGGTTCTTCACTCCGTCGGGCGTGGCGTAACCGCAGGTGTCGGCAATACACAGCCGCCGAGCGCCGTGAGCGATACCGTGGCGAAACACCCGATCAAGCACCTGCGGTTTGGAGCGGGTGGTGTCCTCGGTGACCAGGCACACCTCCAGCCCCTCTTTGACGCCAAAGTCCACCGCCTCCTCAATGTTCTTGAGCAAGGTGTCGAGAGTCCATTCATGGGTGAACATGCGAATCGGGCTGGAACCGATAAACGTGTAGACCTCCACCGGCACCCCGGTGCGCTGCTGCAGCTCCACCACCGGCACAATGTCTTTGATCGTGGTACGCGCCGCGGCGGTAGGCTTTAGCGGCAAACCACTGCGCCCCATCTCCTGCACCAGCGCCAGGGCATCCTCGAACGCTCGCTGGCCAGCGCCCGGCAAACCCACGGAGGCCGCCGAGACGCCTATTTCGGCCATCAGGTGCAAAATCTCGATCTTTTGTTCAATCGGCGGGTCTACGGCGGAGGGGGACTGCAAACCGTCGCGCAAGGTCTCGTCCAACAACTCGAACTTGCGCCCAATGGACGCGCCAGCCTTGCGGTGGCGGTTCCAGTCGAAGATCAACTCGTGCTCATCCATGGCCCAAGGCTCGTCTCGCATGGTAACGGCGCTGCCCTCCCGGGTGGGTCAAGAGCGGCTCCTCTAGCCTGCGGGGTCAAAAACGTCAATTCCACGATGGGTAAGAGGTGCCAGAAAGCTGCGCTCCCAGCGCCGGTCGGCTATACCAAGGTCGTGACCAACCGAACTGCGCTCGTAATTCCGTTGCTCTTGGCGTTGTTCGCGCTGCTGCAGGGCTGCGACACGCTGGCGGAGTTGCGTCGGCAGATCAAAGGGACCCCCGCCCACGCTGTGGCCGGTTT
>JAKLEG010000753.1 GCA_022703175.1 Myxococcota bacterium
GCCGCTCGGCTTCGGGGGTAAGGAAGGTGAGCTGCCCACCGGTGCGTATGGGTCCCAGGCTCAGCCACAAGTTACCACCCAGCTCCTTGGTCGGTGCGGTGTCCTTCAGGTTGAGGCTGACGAAGGCCGACGCTCCCACCAGCGGTGGTAGTGAAAACGTTACTTCGGCACGGGTTTGCAGCCATTCCCGCGTCTTCAGATCTAACGGTTGGCTGAGCAGCAGTTGTGCGACCGGGTTGAGGCTGGTTCCAGTGCCTTGGTAAAGGGCTTGCTCAAGCGTTGCGGCAAGCTGGTGGTTGCGCGTGGCGCCGAGACGTTCGTCGAGCAGATTGCCAACCAGGGGGCGGACGGGCGTGGTGGTTCGCGTGGGCGCGTCATGCCAGGCGATACCTCGGTAACTGAGGCGCGGTGTGATGACATGCACCACATCGCCGAACCTTCGCGCCAATGGCAGATCCGCGTCGGCCCCGGTGAGCCAGAGACGGTCTGTGTCCGACACACGCTCGCTGCCATCCAACCACGAGGCTTGGCCGCGCGAGTAGGCGCTGAGCCGCACGGGGCCGATGGCATGTAAGAACGCAAGGCCAGCGTTGGCGGTGGCGACGGTCAACAACGGTGCGATGCCGGAGACCCACGCCCCATAGCGCGCGTAGTCGGCAGAGGCCTCTGCGTGCAAACCGTACCCCAGTGCCAACGGCGGTAACGCGAGTCGCAGTGCTGGACCGCGATGCGCCACTGTGCGATCGGCGCCGACAGTGTTGGAATAAGTGTCAGGGACTGGGCTTAGGCGCTCCAGAAAATCGCCAGAGATGCTGCCTACCGCGAACGGCTCGCGCCACAACAGCTGCGTACGTGACGGCAGGTAGTCGACCACCATGTCGCTCAGACTCACGCGAAAATCCTGCGTAATCAGGTCATCGGAGAGCCAGGCGAGGTCGGTAAGCCAAGTCACGTTGGGGGCGACATCGACGCGTTGCTTCAGATCCAAGCTGACCCGGTGTTCGAGGGCACGCCGTTTTGCCAGGTCCAGGCTGCCCCAATCGCTTGTCTCTGGGTGTGGGTTCTCCGCCGTTGCCACTGGGGGGTGCCAGCCCGCCGCGCGGAGTGTTTCTTCGTGCAATCGGGCCGCCTGTTGGCGCTGATCCCAGGTCCATTGCACGTTGGCTTCACCGCTGATGCCCACGGCAGGCGCATAGCGCAACTGACCACCAAGGCGAGGCGCACCCCAGGTATCCGGCGGTGTTAGGCGGTGCTTTCCCCAATCGCCACGCAGGCCGGGGAGTAGCGTGACATCCCAGGAGTCTCCGAGA
Organism: Myxococcota bacterium; assembly: GCA_022703175.1. Classification (GTDB taxonomy): domain Bacteria; phylum Myxococcota; class XYA12-FULL-58-9; order XYA12-FULL-58-9; family XYA12-FULL-58-9; genus JACRCV01. Next base: position 1,311 of record JAKLEG010000753.1, read on the forward strand.
GGCACGAAGAATGGCAAGTCCACGGTGGGCTGATACAGAGGCCCGTACATTTTGATCTGCGGTGGTAGGAAGCCCATGGCTCGCTTGTTGAGTGGCACCGACAGCGGTAGCAACGGCGGCGTTACTGGCACCAAGCCCAGGCCGAAGGGGTTCAGGTAGAGCTGGGGCGAATAGAGCACCGCCCGCTCCCCTAGGCGCGCTTCGATGCGCTCGGCGTTGACCCGCCATGAGGGAGGCTCTTCTCCGCAATCACATTGGGTGAAGGTGCCATTTTCAATCGCCCACTCGACCGTCGAGCGACGTTCCATGTTTCCCGTAAACGTGAACTCATCACGGCCGCCGGGGATGCCACTCGCATCGGGTGTGGTTGGCGCGCGCTTGATTTGGATCGTGGCGGCGTCGATCTTGCCTTCGATCTTATCGGGGCCGACGCTTATGCGATCGCAGCTCATCACCATGTTGCGTTCCACCAGGATGACGTGACCTAGGGCGAGAGCACCGCCAAAGCGCTGTTCAGGCGTGAGGGTGATCTCGGCGCGCTCGGCCCAGAGCTTCAGGTCGGCGCAAGCCAAGGTCACTTCGCCTTCGAGGATGCAGCGGCTGCGGTCGCAGGTGGAGGCCAAGGCCGAGGCGTCTAGGATCTCACAACTCTGCGGCTTTCCGGACAAAAGCGCTGGTGCGGCCTGCGCACCTGTCGCAGTCATCAGTGCACTCGCCAACCACATCGAGACGCAGCAGAACGGCCGCCGCACACGCGATGAGGTTGGGGGGAGAGGCGCCATGGCGGCGCAAACTATGGGTTTTCGGCGCGTGTCTCAAGGGCTCAACGCGGGTTCAAGCTGGGGCGCCGTTGCGCTTGTGGGGCGCGGCGCTAGAGGCGCTGAAAGTCGAGCGCCAGCACGTTGTCGTTTTGGGCTTCGTTGAACGGCACTTTGCGGCGCAGGCGAATTTCGACGCGCACGCTGGGGGAGGGACCTTCGATGGCGCGCGCTTGGATGTAGCTGACGGGGCTATCGAAGTAGCGGGTGTCTAATTGGCGACGGTTATTTTTCAGAGGGATCGTGGTGTTGTCCAACATCAGTACGATCATGTCGGGG
>JAKLEG010000754.1 GCA_022703175.1 Myxococcota bacterium
CCAGAACGTTCAGGTGTTTCCCATCGATCTGGGGGTGATGGCCAAAACTCAACTGGGCGATATCGCAGCGTTTCGGGCCTCTGTAGGACTTGCCAGCCAGTACATTCGAAGTGAGCTCAAGGCCTTTAGCACGCCCGCCGAGCGCTATTCCGATTTTAGTGCCGGCGCCTTTTTTGCACTGGGTGGCGAGTTCACCTTGGGCCCTGGGGCGTTGTTGACTGAATTGCGTTATCGCGAAGCGCGCGGAGACGTGGGGGCGTTTGACGCCGTTGCCGAAAAAAACCTCGCCAGCGCCGCCTTGGCCTTGGGCTATTGGGTAAGTTTCTAGGCAAGCTGCGGCCTACTCTGTGGAAAACATGCAGGACCTAAGAAAACTGGCTATGCTGCCCAGGTGAGCCATCCCTGCCCGACGCGGTCCGCGGTTCTACTTCTCGCAAGTTGTTTGCCGTTGGCATGCGTGGCAACGCCTCCTTACGTGGTCGTGACCCTTGAGGATCCTGAGGCGCTCGGCGGCTCGGGGGTGGTTTTGGCGGTGGGCTCCAACTTGGAGTCGCTGACCACCACCCAGTTTGTCGCGGGCCCCTTTCCGCGCGCCGTGACGGTCACTTATCCAACCTTGGGGATCCAGCCGTTGTGGGTGGAGCTGCGCCTTGCCGTTGGCACGCGTGTGGCGCGCGGATTTACCAAAGCTCGGTTTGCGCGTAGCGGGTCGCCCACAGCCACGGTTACGTTGCGGCGCCCTTGTGAGGCCGTTGCCGAGTGCGACGATGGCCGCTACTGCAACGGCCACGAGAGTTGCGTTGAGCATCTGTGCGTCGCCGGTGTCGATCCGTGCAGCGGCATGGTGGCGTGCGTCCTCGCCACCTGCTTGGAGGCCGGCGACGGTACCGGCCAATGTTCGGTGGCTCCCGACCATTCGTTATGTGCCCCTGGGAGCTACTGCAATGCGGCGGTGGGGTGTGCACCCGGTCAGGCGTGTCGTGAGGCGAGTGATTGCCAAGATGGCTCGGTTTGCAATGGCGATGAGCGTTGTGTTTCGGGGTTATGCCAACCAGGAACGCCGCTTTCGGTGGGGGATGCCGACCCATGTACGATCGATGGCTGCAGCGACATGGAGGGCCCGATTCATGTGGCTGATGCCTCTTTGAATGGCAACCTCTGTTCGCTTTCCGGCGGCGGTCGGGAGTTGTGTGTGGCTGCGCAGGGCGGCTGCATTGTCTCTCGGTGTGGGGATGGTTTTGCGGATATGGGCGCTGATCTTCCTGAGGCGTGCGATGACGGTGAAGCCAATGCCGAAGGCTGGGCGTTGACTCGGCAGTGCAACAGCCTGTGCACGGCCTACTCGCCCTACTGCGGAGATGGTCTCGTGAATGGGCCAGAGTCATGTGACGACGGCAACACGGTGGATGACAACAACGACTGCAGTCCCACCTGCACCTGTGTGGGTATTGCCTGTAGCACCCCTGAATGGGTCGGTTTAGCCGGCTCTGACTTTGGTTCGCGCACGGTAGAGGTGAATTGGGGGAGCCAATCGATCGGTGGTTTGCCTTTGTCCGACCAGATGAGCTGGATCGCGGCGCCTAGCGTGGCCCGTGGGACTGATGGCCGTCTGTTCGTTGCCTGGGAGGCGGGGTTCAACTGGGACTACTCAGACATCTACGCTGCGCAATACAAAGATGGCTTGTGGGCAGAGCTAGGCGAAGGCTCCACGCGTGACAAGGGCGTAAGTCGGACCTCCGATGTGTCGGAACGCCCTGTTATTATTATTAATTCTTCTGGAAATCCGGTCGTTGCCTGGCAAGACTACAACTGGAATCCGGTGGAGCAGGAGATCTACGTCAGACGCTTCGATGGTGAGCATTGGGTAGAAATGGGTGCTGGTTCTGCCGAGAAATCGGGGATCAGTACGGGCAGTGGCGATGCCTACACGCCTTCTATGGTGCTCGCGAGTAACGGCCGTGTGGTGGTGGCCTGGGATCAAGATGGCGAAATCTTCGTCAAACAGTTCGATGGCAGCAACTGGATCGAGGTGGGAAGTGGGTCCGCAACAGCTGGCGGTGTGAGCAACTCTACGACCTACTCATCAACGCCGACGTTGGGAGTCAGTCCTGGCGGTGAGTTGGTTCTCGTTTGGGAAGAGCGGCTGGCCAATTCCAATGCTGAGATCTACGTGAAGCGCTTCGACGGCAGCGCGTGGGTCGCCTATGGCGCAGGCGCCGCCTCGGGCGGTGGAATTAGCAATTCCTCGGTCAATTCACTAGAGCCCGATTTGGCTTGGTACAGCGGCGCACCGGTGGTGGCATGGTATGAGTTTGGCGGCGGCGAAAGCAGAGTCTACCTTCGAACCTTCGATGGCGCGAGCTGGGTTGAACTAGGCACG
>JAKLEG010000755.1 GCA_022703175.1 Myxococcota bacterium
CCGCACCGAAAGGCTACAGCCCCGCATACTTGGCGCGTCAAGCTGGCGTGCCCCTCTCGGTGGTGGCGACCAACCTGGGCTCGTGCCTCGCTGGCCTCACCCGACACCCGCCGCATGAGAAGGCGCCCAAGAACAACTCCGACGTGTGGCTTACCGATGGCGACCACGCGCTCGTGATCGCCCGGCTGCAGTTTGCCGCGGTTCACTCGCAACTCACTTCTCTCCGTGCCCACCTGGGCGCGACCACCACCGATCCAACAATTCAACCCGCTCCGGCAAAGTCGGAGCAACGCAAAGGAATCCAGATGGCTCTCACGATCACGGACAAACAACGCGCGCAAGCCGAGGCCTTTGGCAACGCGCCAGAGGATGTAGAATTCCTGTGCCAGATCCGGACGTTCTGTGCCGACGGCTCGGTCATCAAACATGACGGAACCAAGTTGACGCGCGCGCAATTCGATCGCGAGCGTGCGGCGCGTCGCAAGCGTCACGGACTCGAAGAAACCCCCAACTAGCGAAAGAGCGAGCACGACAATGATCAACTTCGTCAGATTGAAGACCGACCTCGAAGAGTCAAAGCGGAGCCTGGAAACTTGCCACGAACGGGTTGCAGAGATCTCCAAGAAGCGACCGGAAAACGTGGTGATGATCGGCGGCCTACACCCCGAGTCGGAAGCGGCCCGCGAAGAGTTGATGAGGCTACAGGAGAAGATCCCGGCCTTGGCTGACAGGGTGGCCGTCCTAGAACTTCTGGCGTCGCTCGTGGATGCTCTTCAGGCCTATCATGTCCACAGCCCCGGACTGCAGATGGCCAGGAAGAACAACGAACCGCACCTGATGAAAGAAGCGGAGTTGCTTGACCGGCGCCAGAAGCTGATCAGGCGTGGCTTTGAGGTTCCGACGGATCTCGTTCACGATCTCAAGTCGGCTTCGGAACGCGCCTCAAGAGCACGTGAGCAGATCGCCAGCACTGAAAAGCTTGTCGCCAAAACGGCCGCGGATGTTCGTGCCGCGCATGCCCGGCTTCTGGAATCCGACGTCATCAAGGACAGGCGCAACGAGCCGACGATCAAGGCGGTCCTCTGGGAAGGCTTCGAGGTTGTCGAGGCTCTCGACGCCGCAGAGAAACAAGACACCGCGGCCGCAGCCTAGCGCGCACTTGGCAGCGTCATATCGTTGGCAGGGGTGCCAAGGGTGAGGCGGTGGGCGTCACCTCCGCGGCCGTCTCACCCACCCCCTGTCATTGTTGGAGCTCACACCATGGATCAAGCCACACTTGTTGCTGTAGCCGTTGCCGTGCCTGTCTTGGGCACCTACTTGGCGCTCATTCGCCCGGCAATGCGTCAGCGCCAACAACATGCCGCGCTACTCGTGAGCCTGAAGCCTGGCGATCGGGTGGTCACTCGCGGTGGGCTCATCGGCATAGTTGACGGACTTGATGGCAAAGTGGTGGTGATGAAGATGGGCGCCGGCCTCCTTGTCGACGTGCTGCGCGAGTGCATCGCCGGGCGGGTGACGCCATGACCGCCACCGATCGGCGCACCGATGCCATTGGGCGCTTGTCACGCATTGCCGCAGAAGCCGAACAAGATCCCGACTTCGCTGCACTCCCCGACTGGGCCAAAGCTGCGGTGTTGGCGCCGGTACTCGCTGACCTGTTCCGCAGTCACTCAGATTCGCTGCAAGGCCCCACGTATGGCCACCACCATTGCAAGAGCCAACCGGCCACGGCCACGGTCACGCCACCGCCAGCAACGAAGGCGCGCGCGTCATGGGTGCGGCGCATTCTCCGCGGCGGTGACCACGGCGAGCCGACGATCAAGATCGGTGAAGTCCTATGACGCTCTGCCAACTCTACAAGAGGCTTCTCGGCCACCTACTCGTGAGCTGCGGCACTGCCATGATCGCGACCGGCGGCACCCTCCACGGTGACACTGACGTGCCCAAGCCGGGCGGGCCCATTACCGACAGAGAGGCCGCCGAATGGTGTTTGACACAGGCACGCAAGGCCGTAGCGGACCGACCGACGCGGGGAGACAACTGACATGGGGGCCACACATGCACTGCAAGAGCGTTGCGGCGCTCGCCTTGGTGGCGACGCTGGCGAGCTGCGGAACTGAAAGAGGCGAGGATCCAAACATGGGCACGAACTTTCCCCCCGATGGCTACGAAGTAGGCTCGGGCACCTGGGGCACTGATATGGATTTCATTGCCGCTAACGACGCTCTAAGCGGTGATGGCTATGTTCAGTTCGCACCAACGACGCCGGCCGCTGACCCGTACATGGTCACCGAGTGGATACCGACGCTTGAGGGCTCGCCGCTCCTAGTCGAGGGAGTTGCCGCATCCGACTCCAAC
>JAKLEG010000756.1 GCA_022703175.1 Myxococcota bacterium
CACGCCATCGGGCGCGTCGTGGGACGGTAGCATCAGGTTCACCGGTGCTGCGTCCATGAGTGGGGCGAGCGCCACGAAACCGTTGGCACTGACGGCGATAGTGTCGCAAGCAACGCCCAACAACCAGGGGAACGAGAAACCCAAGGCCACGTCGTTCACGAACGCTTCATCGCTGTCGACCGCCAATCGTGTGCCGATACCCGCGAGTTCGACGAACCCCCCTGAGGAGTTGACGGCCACCAGCGTGGGAGGCGCGTTGAGATCAATGGTTAGCGCGAAGCTCCCCAGGCCTCCGCGGGAGCCTATGCCCAGATAGTGGCGACCGGGTCCGAGCAGGGTCTGCAAGTCAGCATGGCGCGCGTCGCCTTGGGTACAGGCTGTGGGGGTCGCGGTTGCTTCCGGGCAATTGCTATCGAAGCTCGCGAGGATCGGGACCCAAAATGTCGAGGCACTCGTGGTGTCGATGGTTGCATCCAGCACGCGCGGCTCGGTGACGTCGATGGCATAGATGAGGTCTGCACCGGTGCGGGTTTGGCTGCAGAGATTGGCCGGGAGGTCGCCTCCAGCCTGCGCGAGGGTTCCGGTGCTCACCAAGGGGAGAGTGTCGAGCGCTAGAGGCGTCAAGTCATCACAGCGATCAACCAGGTTACAACGCCCATTGGGGGCATTGGGAGTGCCGCCGCTCGCGGCGGCGCCGTAGTGATAGGGTGAGGGACACCAGCAACCGGTGCCTGCGGCGCATTCGGAGACCCAGGCAAGGGATGTTCCCGTGGCGTCGGGAGAACCTGTGCCTTCATTGTAACAGGCCTTGGCTTCTTCGACGGTGCCGGTCAGCAGGCGCACGCAGTCACTTACGTCATCCAATGCCAGGTTGGCGTTGCGTGGGTAGACATAGTCAACCGGTGTGTCACCGTTGAGTCCTCGGTCAGCGGAGGCGCCCAACACGGCCGTGCCCAAGGCAGGAACGATGACGTTGCTTGCAATGGTATGGCTCCCCGTTGTGCCGGCGTCGGCGAGCACGACGCCACGCAGGTTGAGCGGGGTGGTTGTTGTGTTTCGGACCTCTAACCATTCCCCCAGTGCCTGATCCACTCCAACGACGGGTGCTGTGAGAATCTCGTTTACTTGAATGGCCCGATTGGAGGTGTTCCAGCTTGGTTGTGCGATGCTCGTGGTCGTCGCTGTGGCCGTCCCTCCAGGGCCATCGCCCGTCAAAGTCACCTGCAAGGTGTTGTCGTTAGAAACATAGTTCGACCAGAGCACGGCCGCACCACTGGGAGGCAGTTGCTCATCGCGCGCAATGAAGACGTCCCAGCTATTAAGAAAGAGGGGCGAGAAGACGCAGGGGGCAAGGCGCGACGGACGATCAGTGAACAATAGGCCCGACAGCGAGCTGCTGCTTCCGTTTGGGCTGCTATCGACGCGAATGTCACCGTTTTCGTGCAGGGTAAGCTGGGTGGTGACGACCGGACAGCTACCGCAGGATGCTCGCTTGTGGCCGGTCCATTGCACAACAAAGGCTCGGTTTGGGGCGCTGCCCTGTTGTTGCACGAAGACACCAGACGAGACGGCTGTGTCGTAGGAGTCGGCGCCAGGCCAATTGGCGGCAATGGCATCCTGTCCAAAGACTGTGGCAACACAATTTCCTGTGACTCCCGTCGCTGCGCCGGTGAAGGCCAGGTAGCCAAAAAAGGAGACCTCCACAGTGTCATAGCTGCGATCGGCGAATGGGAAGTCGAAGCCGAGTGAGGCTGTACTTGCGAGCTTGCTCGCAGACAAACCCAGGTTGGTGCCGGTGCCCGAGATGTTGGTGAAACTCTTCGGCACCAAGGCATAGCGCAGCATTTCTGAGCCCGCCACGCGTCGGTCGAGCGTCACTTGGTCGATATGGCGGCTGCTCCACTCCAGCGTGATAGCGGTACCTTTGTCGTCGTTAATGCCGGGGTACGCCGTGAGCGACAGGCTGGGGGCATCTACCGACACGGTGACCGAAGCTGCCACCAAGGCACCCGCACAGTTTTCGACGACCAGATCATAGGTGCGGTTGGCTGTCGGTTGTACCACTAGGCTGCCGGTCGTAAGCTCCGGCCCGCCATCGATGAGCGGTCCCGAGGCATCTAGCACCCGTAGCTTGGCTACACCCGATGCTTGCCAGGCGAGCGTGACCGTTTCACCGGTGTCAAGCGTCGACGGCGTCGCTCCAAAACTGTCGATGATGGGCGGCGGGCAGACAACAAAGGCAGTCAGCGCCGCGTCGGAGCTTGCGGCCCCAGTGGCGGTCAGTGTTACAGTTTCGGAGTTTGTGGGCAGCAGGTAGAACTCGCCAGCGTCCATCTTGGTCGGGTCAGCGGTCGT
>JAKLEG010000757.1 GCA_022703175.1 Myxococcota bacterium
GGCTGGGGGTAGTTACTTGCTCGCCAAGACCAACGACTACACTGGGGCGGTCCCCGCGGACCAAACCTACGGCACCGCGATCCCAGACAACCGCGGTATTGCTTTGCTGAATGCTGCCGACGAAGTCATCGACGCCGTCGGCTTTGATGCGGGCACCACCTACAAAGAGGGTTTGGCGTTGCCGCCGCTTACGGGCACTGCTGACCAAGCATATCGTCGCAAGGCGTTGGTATGCGGCGAGGACCTAGATACCGAGGACAATGCTCAGGATTTTGAGCTCATCACGCCCGCCGACCCGCGCAACCAAACCTCCTGCCGCCCGGCGTGCGCTGGGGATCTCTGCACGCCGCCTGTGCCGGTGTGCGTCGATGCCACCGCGTTGAACGTTTTTGCCAGTGTCTGTGATGCCGGGGTGTGCGTGGCGACGCCCACGCCGCAGTCCTGTGAGTTCGGTTGCGCCGCCGGGGCCTGCCTCACCGACCCGTGCGCCAGCGTGACGTGTACGACACCGCCCAATGATGTTTGTTACGCGACCGAAGGCAGCTGTGTCGCGGGACATTGTGAATACTTGCCTCGCGGCGTCACCGTTACCTGCGACGATGGCAACAGCTGCAGTGTCGACGACCACTGCGATGGCAATGGTAGCTGCGTGGGGGCCGCAAAGACGTGCAACCAACCACCGACCACCTGCCATCAAGCCGCGGGAGTATGCGCGGCAGGGGTATGTGGTTACACGCTCAAAGAGGTCGGTTCTCCGTGTGACGACAACGATGAGTGCACCAGCGACGATCGCTGCAACATCAACGGCGAATGCGTGCCGGGCACGACGGTCAAAGACTGCGGTCAAAACACCAACACCTCTGGGGTGCAAACCGCGGATGGTTGCAATTGCCGCGCTCAAGGTTCAAACACCGGCGCGCTGTTTGTGGTACTGGGCCTGTTCAGCTTGGCTTGGCGTCGGCGGCGCTAGCGCTCTTTGGCTTTGAGCGTCGCGCCAAACAGCGCGGTGAGCACCGGATTTTGTGCGTGACGCTCCGGCACCACGATAAAGAACTGCTGGCGCACTTCGCCGAGCGTGCCTGCGACCTCAAGGGCATGCATGGTTGCCAGTTCATCGGCCACGGCGCTTGGAGCTACACAAACCCCTTCGCCATGCCGTGCCAGACAACATGCTAGGCCATGGTCTTCACATTCGGCTACCACGTCGGGGTTCAATTGGTGCACGTCTAGCCAATCATCTAGCTCTTGGCGCACGGTGGCGAGTTGTCCCGGGAGGATGATGGGGCAGCCCTCCAACGAATCAGGGAAACGCGGTCGCAGGCGCTTGCAGAGCGCGCGCGTCCCCAACAACGTGGTGTCGCAGCTCAGCACCAGGCGATTTTCGATTGGCAGCTTGGCCGTGGATTTACCCGGGCGATCGGCGATGACCAAATCGAGGCCGTGCGTGGTGGTGCCTGACAGAAAGCCGCTCACGGCCGTGTCCTCGCGGTAGACCCATCGAATCGGCAGGTTGGCTTGTTGCAAGGTAGAAAGCAGCCGCCAAGCCAACGGTTTGGGCACGGCATCAGCGACCCCCACGTGGGCGCGCAGCGGTTGCGCTTGGTCCCGGTGCTCCAAGCGATCCATCAGCTCGCGGCCCATCGAGAAGATCACGTTGGCGTAGCTCAACACCAATTGACCGGTTTCGGTGAGCTCCAGCGCGCGCCCAGAGCGGACAAACAGCTTGTCTCCGAGCACCTCTTCGAGGCGGCGGATTTGGCTGCTCACCGCCGATTGCGACAGGTGCAACTCGGCGCTGGCTTTGGCAATGGTGCCTTCGCGTGCGGCCACGCTGAAATATAGGAGGTGGTGATAGTTCAGCCACTCCATGGTGCCTCCCCGCGCGCCGTCGGCCGTTTTGGGGAGGGCGGCGTGGTGTCGCAGCTCCCAGCAAAAAAGGCCTTGCAGGCGGATCCCTCGAAACCACGTTACCAAATTTTGCGCTTCCCACCGAGAGTTACGAATCGTTACATCGAGGTTGAGGGCGCAGGGCGAGCTCCGGGAGCAATGCGACACCGGGCTTAGGAGCGCAGATGTGGTGCTTTACCTGGCGACGGCAGCAGGCGGACCAGCAGATCTGTGCGCTTCGAACTGGAAAACCGGCCAATGCGGACGGGAGGTAGTGATGAGGACGACGATGGCCACGACGGCGATGACCCCAGAAGCAGTCTCGGAGTTTACGGCGCAGCTCCGGGCCAATCGCATGGACCACGCCCGGAGGTCCTCTCGTGGAGCTGAGCGCGCCTCTCCTGAGCGCGATCGGCGGCGCCAGGCACGCATTCCTATGTCGGTTCCGGCGCTCTTACGC
>JAKLEG010000758.1 GCA_022703175.1 Myxococcota bacterium
CCGAGAGCTCCGCGCGTGCGCAGGCCGCGATGCGGGCACACCAGGCCCGGTTCATTATGGTAAACCTGCCCAATGCCGATTTGTTGGGGCATACCGGCGATGAAGCCGCCACGATCGCTGGGATTGCTTGTATGGATGCCGAGCTGCAAAAACTTGCCGAGGTCGCTCGGGCCCAGAGTTATTGGATGATCGTCACAGCCGATCATGGTAACGCCGAAGCGATGGGACGTAGCGGTGGCCAGGCGATGAGTCACACCACCGCGCCGGTGCCGTTCGTGTTGAGGGCGCCTGCCGGGGGGCGCGTGCAACTACGTCCACAGTCGGCAGAGGCCTGCCTGCACCGCGTCAGCTGGACCGCGCTGGATTTGCTTGGGGTCGCCGATGCCCAGGCGGCAAGTCTCAGGGAGCCATGAGCGGCATGTACCTCGAATACCCGGTGGGGTCGTGCAACCTGCTGAAATCTCCCAAGATTTGGCGCGTCATGATAGGGTCGGGGCGTCTTACGCGTAAGGATGGGGAATGATGAAGCACAAGGCAGCACTGCTAGGCGCTCTGCTGGTCATCGGTCCGGGGTGCTCGGACGAATGCCAGATCGGTGAAGAGAACTGTAGTTGCAAGGCGGACAATAGCTGTGCCGGTGACCTGGTGTGCGTTCAGGGGGTTTGCTTGGCGCCCGGGGACGGCATGTGCGGCGATGGACGGGTCAATAACGGCGAGGAATGTGACGGCAACGTCTTTGCCAACGGCCAGTGCGCCGAGACGTGCCGCATCGAGTGCTTGGTTGGTTTTGATGATTGCAATGATGCGGTGGTGGATGGTTGCGAGGTTGATATCACGGAGGATCTGCAACATTGCGGTGGCTGTCAGGCGCCGTGTAGCAGCGCGGGAGGGGTGGCCTTTTGCGCCAACGGCAATTGTCGCATTGCCTGCGATAGCGAGCATGCTGACTGCAACAACGACGTGACCGATGGCTGCGAGGTGGTGCTGGCCTCGGATCCGGAGAACTGTAACGCGTGTGAGCACAGCTGTTTGGGCGCTGATTGCCTAAACTCAACCTGTTTACCCAAGAGGATGGCGGACGACCCGTTGCCCCAAGACCTGCAATTGGATGCCGACTACCTCTACTTCACCTCGCTTGGAACCGAGGCGATGAGCTACGGCGACGGTGCGGTTGTGCGTTTGGAGAAGTACGGCCAAGGGCGTGTGACGTTGGCCTCGCCCGAGAAGGCGCCTAGCCAACTCGCGCTCGACGACCTTGTCGTTTATTGGACCAGCCTGGGAGAGGCGCCTACCTACGACGATGGGGCGATTTTGGCCGTGGACAAAAGCGGCGATACGCGGCGTACCCTGGCGCAAGGGCAGTCTTTCCCGGGGGGCCTTGCGGCCGGTGTCGACGACATCTTCTGGACCAGCGGAGGTGCTGCCGGAACGGTGGCCAAGGTGGCCAAGGGTGGCGGCGAGGTCATAGCGGTAGCGACGGCGCAGAACACACCGCATGACGTTGCGGTGGATGCAGAGCATGTCTTTTGGACAGCGCGTTTCGGCGGCGTGGTGCAACAAGCGGCGGCAGATGGCAGTGCGCCGTTGACGTTGGCGTCCGATCAAGCAGGTCCGACGTTGCTCGCGTTGGATGACCTGTGGGTCTACTGGGTGAACTGGGATGAGGGGCGCGTGCTGCGTATCCTCAAGAGTGGTGGCGATGCCGCCTTTGAGGTGGCGGCCGAGACCGCCCAGATCACGGCGCTGTACCTGGATACCGACAGTGTTTATTGGGGGGTCGATTTGGGCGTCGGAGGGGGATCGATCCATCGCGTGCTGAAGGCTGGCGGTGACCTGGAAACTGTGGTTGACGGCATTGCGCCGCCATGGGCTTTGGGTGCCGATCAGGTGGCTGTTTATTGGGTGTCCGACGCGGGCGTGTTCCGCTTGGCCAAGTGAAAAGAGGATCCGCGAGATGACTGTTGATCGGGATGAATTGAAGCGCCAAGCCGCACATTCGGCAGTGGACGAGGTGCAAAGTGGCATGGTGCTGGGTTTGGGGACTGGTTCGACCACGGCCTTTGCCGTGGCTCGGCTAGGCGAACTCCTGCGCCAAGGGCGCCTGTCGCACATTGTGGCTGTGCCAACCTCAGAGAAAACAGCCGAACAGGCCCGGGCGTTGGGGATCCCGTTAAGTGATCTCAAGCGTCATCCGGTGTTGGACTTGGCGATCGATGGCGCTGACGAAGTGGATCCGCAGCTTGGGCTTATCAAAGGGCTTGGCGGTGCGTTATTGCGCGAGAAGGCCGTTGAGCAGCGTGCGAAGCGTTTTGTCGTGATGGTGGATGAGGGCAAAATCGTCAGCCG
>JAKLEG010000759.1 GCA_022703175.1 Myxococcota bacterium
CAACCTCGGCGATCCTCATCTGGGCTGGCGCGTTGGTGTTCTTCTTCTTCGAATATGACCGCTCGCTGGCGCAGCTGTCACTGGTCGACAAGGTGATGGCGGCGCTGTTTCAATCGGTCACCACGCGCACCGCCGGTTTCAACACTGTTCCCATGGGCAATCTACACCCGGTGGTGGTGCTGGCCTTCATTGTGCTCATGTTCATAGGTGCGTCGCCTGGCTCGACGGGGGGCGGGACCAAAACCACCACGGCGGCGATCGGCTTTTTGGCGATGCGCGCGTTTCTGACCGAACGGCGCGACGTTGAGGTGTTCGGCCGGCGGTTGTCGCCCGACACGGTGATGCGTGCGCTCGCGATCATGGGTGGTTACGCATTTACCTACGGCTTTGGCTTGGCGTTGTTGCTCATCACTGAGACGCATGAGTTTTCTCGTCTGGCGTTTGAAGTCGCGAGTGCGTTGGGCACCGTGGGTTTGAGCATGGATCTGACGCCAACGTTATCCGGAGGCGGCAAGCTCATTGTGGCTTTGATTATGTTTGTAGGGCGCGTGGGGCCGCTCACGTCGGCCGCAGCCGCAGCGGCCCGCGGATCGGCGGCCGCGGGGATACGCGTTCCCGAAGGCCGGATTCTCGTCGGTTGAGTGCCTGAGGCTCTTAGGTGGAGAGGAACGACCATGGCGGTGTTTGCAGTGATCGGATTGGGACAGCTTGGCGCGGCAGTGGCGCGACAACTTACGGAGGGGGGCGGCGAGGTGATCGCTTTGGACCGCAACGAAGCGCGCGTGGACAACGTCAAGGATCACGTGGCGCGCGCCTTTTGTATGGACGCTACCGATGAGCGGTCGCTTCGGGCCACGGGCATCGCCGACAGCAGCACGGTGGTATTGGCGCTCGGCGAAAACCAACTAGAGGAGGCGGTGTTGGCTACGATGCTGCTGCGCGATCTCGGGGTCGGGCGTATTATCGCGCGTGCGGGCACCGAGGTGCAGGCCAAGGTGCTGGAGCGTCTTGGCGTCTCAAAGGTGATTTTTCCCGAGCGCCAGATTGGCATGCAGATCGCGCGACAACTCCTCATGCCCACGGTGCGTGAGGTTGTGCCGCTCGCCGATGATGCAAGCCTGGCCGAGGTCGAAGTGCCGCGGGCCTTTGTGGGTAAGAGCTTGGCCGACTTGAAGTTGCGTGCGCAGTACGGCGTTAACGCCGTGGCGCTAAAACGACGACACGAGGTGGTGCAAGATGATGGTTCGGCCAAACACCGCGAAACGGTGGTGAGCAATCTCGGTCCGGAGACGGTGTTAGAGCTGGGCGATATTTTGGTGGTGGTGGGCGACGACAAAGCGGTGCGCACCCTCGCCGCGGCGAGCTAGCCATGCACGCCCCTTGGTCGATTCGTCGGGCCGTGACGGTCAGTCTGCTGCTGTCGTTTGCGGCGGTACCGTTGCTTGCGGGCGTGGTTTATTTTCGTTTGCACCAGATCCAGAGCCAAGCGCCGCGCTGGGCAGAGTTCGCCGATGCCAGTCGTTGGTTAACGCAAGGCCTGGTGTGCCAAGGCGCGTCTGGCGCGACCTTAGCGGGCGATGATTTGGACCGTTGGGCTGCCGCGTTGGAGGTGCTCTATGTCGATCGGGGCGCCTGGGTGGACGACGTGGCGTTAGCCCAACATATCGGCGTGCTGCGCGAGGATCTTGCGGCGACACGGAAGGGCGCGCCCCTCGCCTTGTCCACGTGGGCGCTGGGCCACTGTGGTGAGGTGAAAACGTTGGGAAGTCGCTTGCTGGAGCGGGCGATAGCCCTGGGGCTGACGCCGCGCGCGCGCGCGGGCAGCTACGAAGGTCGCGCCATCCGCGATGTGACGCTGTTTTTGGCGTTATGGCTGGGGTGTGCCGTGGCGCTAACGGTGTGGCTCAGGCGGCGCGTCGTGCGGCCTGTGCAGCTCATTAGCAATATTTTGCAGCGCGTCGCCGATGGCGATCTGGACACCAAGGTGCCGCAGAGCGGCCCTGGGGAAATGGGACAGCTTGCAACCGCACTGGAGCAGGCGCTGCGGCGTTTTGACCGACGCGATCACCTGAAAATCCAACGCATCGCTGAGCTGCGGAACCTGGTGGAGCGCGTGTTGGCGTTCTCGGAGGCGCCGATTCTGATTATTGGCGTGGACGGCACCATTGACTACGTGAATGCGCGTGCGGCCGAGGCGTTTGGCAGTCCGGTCGACATGCTGCAGGGCGCCCAGTTGGCGCGGGTTTCCGGTGGCGCCGCTCTCACCGACGTGGTTCAACAGGTGCTGCACAGTGGCGTGGGGCACGAAGATCACCCCGTGGAGCTTGCCGGGGTGTTCAA
>JAKLEG010000076.1 GCA_022703175.1 Myxococcota bacterium
CAGGCTGCGGTTGGCGTAACTGCCATCCCCCAGTGGTCCTTGGCCCCAACAGTAGAGACGACCTTGGCGCAACCCGCAGGATACGTAGCCTGCAACAGTAAGATGGCTCCAGTCGGTGTAGGCCCCGGCCACCTCTACGGGCGAGCCGGCAGACTCTTGTGTGGTGTCGTCGATTCCCAACTGGCCCGAAGTGTTGTTGCCCCAACAATACAGCCGATTTTCACGTAAGCCGCAGGCATGTTCACTGCCCAACGCCAGCGCCGTCCAGTCAGTGTAACCGCCGCCGGTTGGGGTGGGGTTCCAAAGAATCGTTCCTGCGCCTGTCACCAGCTTGCCTGCGACGTTGTCGCCAAAGCAATAGGCCTTGCCGTTGGCCACGCCGCAGGTGCCGTAGTCGCTCGCGACGACGTCGCTCCACGGCGCCAGGTTTTGGCCCACCGCGCGTGGGCCGGTCGCATAGGTTGTTTCGGTGCCCAAGCCGAGCTGCCCGGAGCTGCCGTAACCCCAGCAATACAGCGCGCCATCGTTGCGTAGCGCGCACGCGTGCATCACGCCTACGGCCACCTTCTCCACCAACGGGGGCGCACAGCTACCTGTCCTTGTGAGGATGTAGCCGTGATCGCAGAGGCAGGCGTAGCTGCCGCTCCAATCTGAGGCGCAGGCGCTCTGATGAGGCTCGGTGCACGGGTTGGTGGCACAGACATCAAGGTCCGGGTTGTAGCGCGCCTCGCCCGTGGTAACGCCCGCCACCGCGATGTCCAACCCTTGATCATTGGTAGTCGTAAAGCGACCGGGGATCGCAAAGGTGATGGCCCCGCCACCCACCAGGCTGTCGGGGCGTGTGTTATTGAGGGGAACCTCCAGGGCATCGAAGGCCGGCTCACCTGCAAAGCCATAACGACCGGTGGGCTCCTTGAGCAGCATCGCAATGCGGAAGTCGAGCAGAGTTTGTGCAAAACGCCATACGTTGCCGAAGCGGGCTTGGAGCGCGGCATCCACGGCACGGCCATCGCGCTCAGGGGCGGCGATGATATCGGCGTACAGCGTGGGATCGTTGTCTGCTTGGGTGCGCAGGTACTGTAGGTAAAGGTACGAAAGACTGTAGTTCGCCAACGGGTCGTCGAAGTTATCCCACGCCATCAAGGAGCGGCCATTCCTAATCGCGTCACAGCCGGCCACGTAGTCGATGCGATCGGTTTGGGGTCCGATATAAAGGTGTTCGGCCGCCATCGACAGGCCCTCATTTAGCCAAAGAGCTTGTTCGGCCGTAGGCACATCACCGTACACTTCGACCTGCGCTTCCACGAGCACGTTTTGGTTGAAGTTCACCAAGTGCTGGAGCTCGTGCGCGACGGTGGCGGTGGCGGCCGTGACCTCCACGGGTTCGTAACTCGGGTAGTGTAGCGCCGGGTAGGTGTCTAGATAGAGCATGGGCGCCTGATTGGAAGTGGGTGTCGCGAAGTAGTCGGCATAACTGAAGTATCCGGCTGTGTAGTAACCCGTGACCTCGAAGCCGTCCGGGATATCGAGCAGCAGCAACACAATCGGCACGTCAGGTTGGCTTGGAGCGGCGAAATTGGCAATCACGAGCGGGTAGATGTTGGTGTCAAACTCGGTACCCAGCGTTTCGGCGTCGGCGCTCGTGATCTCGTTATCACCCACCCATACTTGGCAGTGCGTGCCGTCGTACTCTAGCGTCGCGTCCAGCGTAAAGGTCTCATAGGTGGTGAAGTCCACGGCAAAGAAACTGCGGGACTCATGCAGGCGGCTTGCGGGAGCCCGGAGCGGCTTTTCGGGTAACAGGCCATCGGTAGCAAAGGCCGCGATATGGGGTGGTTGCAGGTGGAGGCGTTGTGGGCCGAGCGCTGGCGTTGCGGTGCGGGGCGTTGGTGACGGTAGCTCACCGGCGACCGATGCGAGACTCCCCAGTGGTTGCTCGATGTCGATTTGCTCACTTAGGTTGGTGACCACCAAGCGGTTGCCAAAGAAGCTGGCCGCACTTACGTCCACGCGCAAAACGCAGGCAGAGCGGTCGCTCATCATCGCATAGCCGGCGTCGCACTGGCACTGGTAGTTCCCAGGGCGGTTGGTGCAGCTGCCATGTGCTGTGGGGCACGGGGCGGGGCTCTGGTTGCACTCGTTGATGTCTACACAGCCGCTGGCACCGGTGCCGGTATAGCCGCTCGGGCAGGCGCCGCAGGTGCTGCCAGACGTGGTGGTTGTACAGCTGACCAGCGGATCGCAGCCGCCGTGGTCGATGCTACACAGGTCTGCGACGCAGAGTTCTTCGCGCTCCACCGCGCCCGGATCGCAGTCGCAGCGCTGGTGGCTTTCGTCCAACACCACGCACTGGGTGCGCAGGGCCTCTTGGCAAGGATTGGGATCGCACGCGCTGGGGCAGGGGGTGCTACCGCAATCGGAATCATTGTTAGGCTCCCGAGTGTTGGCGGTAGGCGCGTCACAGCCACTGCTGCCTATTATCGCCATCGTGACAAGCCAGCATCCGCTCCAGGTGCACTTATTCTTATCCGCGCGCATCGCGTCACCCTTTCGCTCGACTCCAAGTCTGCGACTCTATCGAAACCGACCCGCCGTACCAACGCGACACCGCGTGCGCGCTGATCACGGGGTGGGTGGGCTTGATGCCGCGCCCTCGGCAAAGCCGATCCCGGGGTGTGACGTTGTGCTCGTAAGGAAATTTACAAGGGTCGGTGCGGCAGCTCAGCCTGATGCTGGGCTGAGCCTACGGTAAATACTTGCACTGGTTGTTCCAGGTGACCCACCCGTAGGCGCCGTTGGAACCGCAGGAATTGGTTTCAACCAGGATTGAGACGTGATTGTTGGCTTGGGCGTAGTCGTACTCCGTTTGGCCATTTTGGCGTAGGATGCCGCGCATGCAGGCGTCTCTCGCGCTGCTGCCAACGGTCGGGTAGTCGGTGCAGGGCGCGAAGCCTGCGGTGTCGTTGTCACGGCTTACCCAGTAGATGAGCCCTTCGGTATCGGCACAACGTTTGTAGTCAGCGGCATACCAACTAATCCACTTAGACTCCTGCAAAACGGTGCTAGAGCAGCTAAGCGCCAGGGGGGCCGTGTACACCACGCCATCACACAGCACGCCTGTAAGTTGCCACGTGCCGTCATTGCATTGGGCCGCGGCGCTGCCGGTCCGGGTGGTGCCCGAGGCTGTCAGGGTGCGAGAGGCCCCGTGCGCACCTGCGGTTACGGTGGCTGAACACTGGTAGCTTGCGGCGGTGCGGCTGTTGCCCTTCCAGGCCGTTTGACTTTGGCTCCAGCTCAGCGTTTGGGAAATGCATCCGGTACAAACCAAACCACAGTTGGGGTTGGTGTAGCTGCCTGAGAGAACGCCGTTGCTACCGCAGGTGCGGGTCTCTTGAACGCAAGATTGGTTGCAGGCGACGCTCGTGGCTTGGTACGCGGTGACGCTCTGGCCGGCGTTGAGCGTGCCTCCCCACGGTGCCGAGCAGGTACAGCCTTGCGGGCTACAGCTTTGCGCTTGGTAGCTTCCTGATAACACGCCGTTGTTGCAGGTGCGGGTTTGGCTTACGCAGCTTTGGCCACAGCCGACGCTGCTGCTCTCGTAGGCCAACACACTTTGCGTGGCGGCCAGTGCTCCGCCCCACGGCAGGCTGCACGAGCAGGTTTGCGCGCTACAATTTTGTGCCGCGTAGCTTCCTGACAATACGCCGTTGGTGCAGGTGCGCGTCTGCGCATTGCAGCTCTGACCGCAAGCCACGTTGCTGGCTTCATAGGTGGTGACGCTTTGGCCATGCGCGATGTTACCGCCCCACGGCAGTGCGCACGTGCAGTTGCCCAGGCAGCAGATGCCACCCACGCAGTTGTTTCCCTGACATTCGTGGCTGGCGCTGCAGCTTTGGCCGTCGGTGTGTTTGGGGAGGCAGATACCACTGACGCAGTAGCCGGCTGCCTCGCTGTCGGTTTCGCAAAGGCTGCCGTCGGCTTGTTGTGTGTAGGTACAGGTCGCGGTGTTGGGGTTGCAGATACCCAAGGATTGGCAGCCACCGCTCAAATCGGGGCATAGGATGCCTCGACAGGGTCCCAGGCAGACGTCGTCGCAATGGGTGCACGAGGCATCGACCCCGGTGTATTCGCATTCGCCTGAGTTTGGATTGCAGACCCCGGCGTTCGGGTATGACGTGTAGATCGAATCGGTGGCATCGCAGTGTGGTTCGGGGGGCGCGGTGCAAAGTAACGTGTCGCCAACGCAGGCTCCGGCCGTGCAGTGATCGGGATCTGTGCAGGCATTGCCATCATCGCACGCGGTGCCGTCGGTTTGTGCCGCGTAGAGGCAGTGACCGGCTTGGCATTCCACCTCGTCCGGGCGCTCGCAGCGCCCGGGTTCATCGCAGTCATCGGCCGTGAGGCATTCGGTGTTTTGGCAAACTCCTTCAAGGCAAAACAGCCCGTCGCCACACTCCTCGGCACTGACGCAAATCAATGTGCAAATCCCTGCGCTACACACGAAACCTTTGGCGCAGTCATCAATGCTGTCGCATTCACCGCTGGCGGTGGAGCTGCCGCCACAGGCACTCAGAAGCGTGAGCAGCGACGCCAACCAACCGTGGTAGAATGCGAACGACACGCCAATGCCAGATCTCATGCGACGATCCTTCTCGTGAGTGACACGCCAGCGGCTGCTCTTTGAAATACGCGGGCCGCGAACCCGGTGGTTGGAAAGTGCGGCCTGTGTTTCCATTACAGGGTACGGTCTGCATGATTTGTGCCGCCAGGTTACCTTGTGGATGCTTGATTTTACTGGTGATTTGGTTGTCGTCCGTGGGGGCTTTCGCGGCAACACCGATACCTGGAGGTGACAATGCATTGAAAGCGGTCACTGGGCGGCGCACCTAACGATAGTGGTTGGGGGATTAGCAGCGCGCTTGCCTCAGCTGTACGGATAGGGGATGCCGACGTGTGTGCCTTGGAGGTCCGCCATGCGCGTTGCCACCTGTCTCACCCGTGTTGCGTTGTCTCGTGCCCTGTCAACAGGGCTGTTCGCGCTTGCTTGGGCGATGGTGGGTTGTTCTCCAAACCTCAAGGTTGCCGCGGACACCCAGATGAGTTGCGGGAGCGACGCAGATTGCCCGGAAGACTGGCACTGCAATCGGAGCCGTGGCTTATGTGAGCCGATCTCCGCCAACCTGCCGCCAGAGCTGTCGCTGACGGTCACGGCCCCGGCACGGCCACTTGCAAACGTTGCGTTTGAAGTGATGCTTCGCGACGCCAACGGCAGTCCCAACGGCAGTGACCACGCCACGATCCAGGTCGAGTTCTCTCGGGATGCCACCACGTGGTGCCAGCCGCAGGCGTTGGTCGGCGGTCTGGATGCTGTGCCTATGCAGGCGGTGGCGCAAAGACTGACCTTCCAATGGGACGCTTTGACCGATGCGCAATGTTTAGCGGACTTGGAGTGTGCGCCGACGTTGGCTTGTACCGGCAACCCGTTGCCGGTGGCTCTGGTTGATAGCGACGCTGATGGCATAGCCGACACGGAACAGTTGGGATGGATTGAGACGCTGTATGTGCGGGCACTGGCGGTGGACAATGGCACGCCAGTACGCAGTAGCGCCTGGGTTGTCAGCGCTCCTTTCGCCGCCGGCAATGAACCACCCGACGCTGTGCTGGAGCTCGCACCGGGTCCCTATCGCGGCGTCATGCCAATCCCATTTGTTTTGCTAGATGCCGCCCAGGATTTGGCGTCGGTGCAGGTCGAGTATCATCTGCCCAGTGAGGCCGCGACCGTGTGGCATGCCGCAACCATTAGCGAGGGCGCGACGACAGGTGTGGCCACGAGCCCTGTGGGTGATCGTGAGCCAGCCATTGTGTTGTGGGACACCGTAGAGGCCAGCGGTATCGGCCGACTGAACCTGGACGGTGTCGGCATCCGGATGCGCGCCCTGGATGAACCGGCGCCTGGTCGTGTGCAGGCCGGTGCCTGGAGCGCCGAGGTCGCAATCGACATCCGCAACCAAGCGGCACCGTTGGCCGTGGGGTTGTCGGTGCTGAACGGTTTCCAGAGCACCGAAGTGACTGGGGCGCTGCTGCTAGCCTACTCGCTGGTAGACGAAGAAGAAGACCGGGTCGATGTGCTAGTGGAGTACTCCACCGACAGTGGCGTGCAATGGCTGCCGTGTACCGAGTTTCCTGCGGGCATGAGCGAAGGGCGCTACGATCTCGCGACGCGTCGCATCGCGCTTGATGGCGAAGGGGGCGTCCAACACCTGTTTGCTTGGGATGTCATCGCCGACCTCGGGGCGGTGCAAAAACGCGTGCAGGTGCGCGTAACACCCGCAGACGACGGCGGGCGCGGCACCGCGAGTCTGTATGGTGTCGGGCCGCTTGTGGGTTTTGCTGGTTCATTTGCCGACAGCTGGATGTTTGCCAAGCAGACCCCTACGGCCACAACGGCGTTGGATGCCCTTCGTTTTGGGGACTTCGATGGGGATGGCATGCGCGACTTGGCAATCGGAACGCCCGCAGGCTTTACCGTGCGCTACGGTGTGGCCGGCGGGAGTTTTGGCGCCAACCTGACCCACACCTTGGGTTCGCCCACGATGCCGGGCGTGGGTCTGGCGGTGGCGGATCTAAACGATGATGGCGCCTTTGATCTGGTGGCGCGCGGTACCAGTGCGGGAGACCCCGGCGTCTTTCAGGCGTTTCTTGGCCAAGTCGGGAGCAAGGCGGCGCTCACCAAGGTTGGCCCGACCTTTGGCGCACCGCACGTGGTAGGCACGCTAGCGCTCGGGGACTTGAATGGCGATGGCGCTCCCGACTTGGTGAGCGTCGATTGGACGCAGCAGGTGCGGGTCTTTGCGGGCAATGGGGACGGCACCTTTGCCAGCGCCGCGTCGTTGGTGAGTGATTCGGTGTTGCCACAAACCGCGGCCCTCGTGATTGCTGATGTCGATGGCAACGGCGTGCAAGATCTTGTGCGCGTGGCGTTAAAACATCAGGTCGACCCCTCCTATCTGTTCAGGACCTCCGCGCATTTGCTGGTGTATCTGGCAGATACCACCGCGAGCGCGACGGCGTTCGCGCTGCGGCCTGCGCAAACCGTGCTCGATGACCTTTATGTTACCGACAATGGCGACGCCAATGTCGCCATGGGAACGAATCCCTTCAGCGGCATTTACTTGCAGGCCCTCGATATCAACCGCGATGGCCAAGCCGACGTCGCACTGGCTCACACCGGCACCAGCAACGCTGAGTTGGTGGTCTGCACGGGGGTTGCTAGCGCCGCTCTTGCGGCGTGTGCGCGCACACGTTTGCCAGGCAAACCCGCTGCGTTGGCCGTTGCCGATCGCGGCGTTGGTGTCGCCCCAGACCTTGTTGTTCGGAGCACCAACTCGACCGAAGACCGTACGCAGTTTTACCGTTGGTTCTTGCAGGGGTCTGCCGTGCCATCTCTCGCGACCATCGTAGATGCCGCAAGTCCATCGGCGGGCGCTCTCCAGCGGTTGTTGGCCGCGGACTTGAATGGTGACCAGTTGAGCGACCTGGTGGGGTTCTCAGGGAGCGAAAGCGCCGTGTTCATAGCCAATGCCGACGGACAGGTGGCGGCGCCAGCCTTGGCTTCGGGGGCCTTTCTGAGCCTCGCCGACCGGGCTCGGGCGTTTTCTGTAAGCGACAACGATTTTGATGGTCGCCCGGATTTGCTCCTAGTTTCGGGAGGTTCCGGAGGCATATGGCCCTATGCCAGCTGGATTTCCGGGGCGACCACGCAGGGTGTGGCCAGTCGTCCTCTACTTGCTATGGCCATCGCAGACCTGAGCCGTGCCGCCGCACCCGGCACCGATGAGGCTTTTGCCATTGCGGACATCACTCATGACGCCCGGCTAGATGTTGTCGTCTACGACCCAGACGCCACCTTCATTTCGGTGCTCCCCGGGACCGTGCATGCGGCGGCGTTGGGGTTTGCGGCCTCTGTTCTGCCGGGTAGCCTCGGGGCTGGCGAGTTTTTGACCGGCGTTGGCGACGCCAATGACGACGGCTTCGACGACCTGATTGTTGCGGCACCTACCGGCAACCGCGTCTGGCCCGCGCAAGTCAGCGGCGGCGTTTGGAGCCAAGATTTCAACACCAGCACCACAGCCGTGGCTGGCACTTCGCAACAGGTGACGCTCGCGGCCGACTTGGATCGAGATGGCTTTACGGACGTGTGCGGCTGGTCGAGTGGCTTGTTGACGGTTTATTTTGGCGATGGCACAGGCAATCTTACCGCGACCTGTAACGTCGGCATCTCGGGCGGACAAGCCACCTGGAATGTACAGGTGGCAGATCTGGACGCCGATCCGCGGCTAGAGATTGTGGTGGCCGTGGGCACGGCCGCGACCGGTAGCCATCTCCGCATCTTCAAGGCGACCGCCACGCGCTGCACCTACACCGAGGTGGCGCAAGACGCGGGCGCAACGCTTGGGGCCGTGGTGCGCGACATGCTGACGATGGACATGGATGGTGATGGCCTCTTGGACATTGTCACCACAACCTCGCCCACGACTCCGGCAAATGCCCCCTCGGCGATCTACATCTGGCGCGGTTTGGCGACCAGCGGCATCGCCAATGGCAAATTCGCCGCCCCGGTGGCGTTGAGCGCCTTATGGCAAGGGAGCTTGGTCGCGGCCGATATGAACAGCGACGGTCTGTTGGATCTGGTTGGGGCCGGCGATGGCAGCGCAGGAATTCCGAAGGGCGTGGCGTTGTGGCAAGGCCGACGCGGGACCCCTTGGCAGTCATGGTCAACACCCTTGGATTACGTGACCGACGGCTTGGGCTGGATTCTGCGCGAGGCGCCCGCGGGCGCAGAGAGTGCCGACGTACGCCGCGACCGCTTCGGCGTGGCGCGGCACTACAGGCTTGCGCGCCACCGTTACACTGGGACCGAGCCCAAAGTCGGGAGCGACGGGCTGACGCAGCGCCCTTATGAGAGCCTGCGCCGTGCTATGGGCTGGACCCCGGCGGACGCCTACCAACCCCTCTCAGACGCTTGGGCCGTAGAGGGGTCATCGATCTATCGCGCGGTCGACGTCGCCCGTCTACCAGATAGCACCGGCACTGGTATGCGATTGCAAGCTGCGCCCCGTTTTGCTCCAAACGGTGATGGCGTGGGCCCCGATCTTGAAGCCGGACGCAGCCTAGAGTTTAGCTTGCCGATTTTGGAGGCGTTGCGTAAGGCCGACCTAAGTGAGCGCGAGCTGCGGTTGTTTGTGCGGCAAGATGACTACCTGCGCGCCGCGGCCTGGCCAGGCGACCCCTTGGCAACCGATCCGGCGGCGCCCGACTTGCTTGCGTGTGCTGAGGTCGAACCCAGCAGCGGTACTTGCGTGCGCTCCATGTTCCGGCCGATTTCGGAATGGCAGGAGTTGACGTTCGACGGTGATCACGACCTGAGCACCGGTGTGGGGGCTCGTTTTACTATCGAGACGCTCCAGGGTGTTCAACAGTTGCGGATTCGCACCGATCGGCTTGGCGTCATGTTGGCGGTCTATCGATAGTTCAATAGAGCGGGGTCTAGAGGCAACTGCCATCGCACTGGTAGGTGCCGGGCACCGCGACCCACTCCTTGTGGGTGCAACCTGTGCCCGCAACGACCCGGGTGTAGGTGTCGGGGATTGAGTAGCCTAGGGCCGTGGAGTTGATGCAGCTGCCATCGGGGGTGTTGTGGAAGGAGTCCGTTTCGGAGAAGCCAACGTAGGTACAATGGTAGGGACTGGAGGTGTCGCCGACGATCGCCCACTCGCCAGCGTTGTTGCCAGATCGACTGAGCTCATGGCTGCCATCAAACATGTATTCCACCCAACCTCCTGCTGTGCTGGGGTCACAACCGTTGGGGCTGTTGTAGTAGATCCCTACGAACGCTGCACAGCCATAGGTGTCTTGTTCGCATCCAACCAGCTCTTCGAAATGGCCGCGGTCACAGCTCTGGCCGGCACTGCTAACACAGCAACTGTTCTGCCCAGGGCATCGTTCGGAGCTTGCGGGTCGAATGGCAACAGAGCAACCAAGCTCATCGGCTTGGTCACCGTGATCGACGCCGCAGCTGTCGATACAGCTGACGCTGCGCGTATGCACACAGGCGTTGATCTCGCAGGCGCCCCATGCGTCAGCGAGCCATTGGCTGCTGGTGGGGGTGCAGGCAGGATCGGGTGGGGAATCGGTGTCAGGATCCGAGCTGGGCTCGTTGTAACATCCCGATAGGTCCAGCGTGCAGGGAGCGGCACTACCACTTGGAACACAGCCGGGTGTGCCGCTGGTGAACATCAGCTGGCTGCAGGTGATGTCCCGCAGATCGTCGCCGTCGCAGCTTTCACCCAACTCGGCGATGCCGTTGCCGCATTGCGGCGTGTCGTTACTGTTCGCGTCGGTGTCGCCAGGACTCGCGCTAGGGTCAGCCCGTGTGACTATCGGCAATAGCGGGTCGCTGCCGCATGCGGCAAGACCTACCAAGACGAATCGCATCATGATTTTGACAGGTCTGGAAAACATTGCCCAAGCCTCCTCGTGAAATGACTCAACGACGATCTGGATAGCAAGGGTCAGGCCAACAGCGAGGACGAAAAAAACAAACAATTTCAAACACATAGCCAATATTTAGTGACACGTCGAGGTGACACCTGGGGGGAGCAATCGCATCCTCACAAGGCTGCAGCTGCGTACGTAAGCCCCGCCAGCATCAAACACAAAGGTGAGTAGAACCGGACATTTAGCCTGGCGAACGGGCTTCCAACGGTGGTGGGGCGGATACGCGTGTCCACAAAACCTTCCAGGCCTCGCAGGAGCAACACGCCGGCCCCCGCGTAGGCGGCCAGTCGTAGCAGGCTTTGGGTCATGGGCAGCACGATGATGCCGCTTGCCCCCAACACGGTGAGCGCAGCCCCGGTAAGCACGCCGACCACTGTCCACGTCGCAACGACTCCGGGCATGCGCATCCCTGGTTGTCCGCCCACAACGATACGCGCCAAGCTGTCGGGATCATGGCCGGGCCAGAGGCCCCCCAATGCCCAGTAGGCGTGAATGGCGGCGATGAGGGTGAAGATCGCCGCTGCTAGGATTCCGGCCATTGCGTTGAATGCGTTACCCATCGTGTGCTTTGCTCCTTGCGTCCTTGCTTGGCACCATGAACGGGTTACGCCTTCAAGGGTTTTGGTCATAGTGCCAGCCTTGAGCGCAGACATCTATCGCCTCTGAACCCCGTCGTAACCAGTCCTACGTGTCAACACTTCCAGGTTGCTAGCAGCGTTGGGCAACCACATCAGGCACGCTACGCGCAAGGCTTAGGCGTGTAGGACAGACTCCGATAGGCGAACCGGATCGGTTTGACTAGGTTCGTGCGTCGTCTGTAACCCGTCGAGGAGTCTTACGAATGCGTCGAGTTGGGCTTGGGATGGTGTGTGTGGCGTTGAGCGCGTGTGGCAGCGGCACCTCTACCGGCAGCCGCTTAGAAGACCGCGCGGTCATTGAGGGACGGGTGTTGCTCGTAAGCGACGATGGCTTGGCGGACTTTACGCGCGTGCAGATTGACCTGGGTCGTGGCGAAGGCGGTGTGGCCCCCGAAACCGACGGCAGCTTCCGTTTCTCCGATGTCGAGCCTGATTTGTACAACCTGGTGATTGGCTACACCGGTGGTTTGACGCCCGAAGCGACCGGTTCGGCCTACCAAGCTTTTACATTAAAAATAACGGCCGTTGCGGGCAGCGTGACAAGCCTGGGCACGATTGCACTGGTGCTTGGCAACGGCACCGTGAGCGGCAACGTGGACGTTCCTGCGACGCTCAGCACCAACGGCGTCACCATGACGCTGCGGCACGGCGATAGCGACCTGATGAGTACGCCCGTCGACACCAACGGCACCTATGCGTTCGCGAGTGTGCCGGTGGGCAGTTACACCGTATTTGCGAGTGGCGGTGATTTGTCGGGCCGAATCTGTTCAGGCGCCCCTGTGCTGGTCCCGAGTGATGCCGCGGCGGTGGTTGTGCCAACGTTCGGAGTCTCGACGAGCAGCCTCACATCGGCCGATGTCACTGAGCGCAATGGCATTTGGTACACCCGCCACAACACCCTCAACGTTCTGGCCACAGCTCCCTACGCGGCAGCGATCGACTATTGGGTCGAAGGCGCACCGGCGAGCAGCTCCTCGCGCACCTTCACCGGCGGCACCGCGGCGTTTGAGCTGACGGCGTTGGAGGAAGGCACCAACATGTTGGCCTACTTCCTGATTGACCAATGCGGCCTCGCCTCTGACCTGCAAACGGTACCGATGATCGTCGACACGACACCGCCTGCCGAGGCCAACCTGATCGTGCGCGACTCAGCCAAAGACTGCCTCGAAGCTCCCCGCGCTGGTTGCAAAAACGGCTACACCAATTCGGTCTCGGCGATGATCAGCATGCACGCCGTGGGCGCCACCGAAATGCTGCTTGCCTGCGATGGCGAGGTCAGCGGCAAAACATGGGTCCCCTACGCGGCAACCGCCGTGTGTCTGTTACCGGCTGGCGATGGCGACAAGACCGTGACCGCGCTGTTCCGGGATGAGACCGGCAATGAAACCACGGCCGTCAGCGACACCCTCAGCCTTGATGAAACTCGTCCAACGCCGCCCTTGCTTGCGGCCGCCGAGATCTACACACCGGCCTTGTCGTATCCGTTGGCTGTGGCCCTGCCTGGCAGCTTCGATGCCAGTGGCGTGGCGTTCTACGAACGCCGGGTTGTGATCCAAAGCACCGCCTGCACCAACGCCAGCGATTGGACAGCGTTGGGGGTGCCTGCGGACCTCACCTTTGCGACCCCTTTGTGCGAGAACGCCGAGAGCCAAGTGGAGATCCGCGCCGTGGACTTGGCGGGCAATCGTTCGAGCGAAGCCCAGATCTTGCTCGTGAACGACACCCTGTCGCCGCAGCCGCTGGCACTCGCGACGGCACGCACCAATGTCGACGCCGATGCCGTACAGGTGACCCTGAGTGCCGCACCCCAAGAGGCGAACCCGTCACACTACGAAAAGTGCGTGGCCAGCGACAACGAGGCCACCTGCTTGAGCGTTGGTTGGAACGACCCCCTGGCCTGGACCGCCACCACCGAGACCGTCAGCTTCATGTATGCGCTTGCGCAAAACTCGACCAATCACCTGTGCTTACGTGCGGTTGATCGCGCCGGAAATCGCTTTGGCGCTTGCCTGCAAGTGATTGAAGACTCGACGCCACCGGTGCCGCCGGTGTTGGTGAGCCTGCCCGCGTCTCTGACAATGGATGCCAACAGTGTCACGCTCGTGGTGACGAGTGCCGCGCCTGAGTACTTCCACCATTACGAAGTGCTGGGCGGTTTGCACACGGTATGGACGGCGATGCCAGAAGGTTCGCAGATGTTGACGCCGCTTCTGCAGCAGAACGCCACCAACCAGATTGTCGCGCGCGCGGTGGACCAAGCGGGCCACGTGAGTGGCGAATCACTGCCGGTGACCGTGGTGGAAAGGTCGACCGTAACTTTGGTGGGCGGTCAGCGGGTGTTTCGTTGGCGTACCACCTCGCCCAAGAGCATCACCGGCGTGGCCCCGGGCATCAGCGAGCAGATGCTGGTGTATGCCAAGCCTATCTACAACGCCGGCACGCCGTCGTTCGACATGATGGAGCTGGCAATTCGGCCGCTGCTTTACCCGGCGGTGGAGTTCAACGATCTGACGGACCACACCCGCCTCGTCACCTCGATTGCGGTCTCCAAGCGGCGCGCCACCTGGAGCGTGATGGTCCGCGACCCTGCGGACATTGGCGACAGACGCTCGTGGGTCATGGCGGGCCGGTTTGTGCGCGACGAGTACCCGCCCTACATGCTGTACTGGGAAACCGCCAACCTGTTTACCGCCGGTGCCGGGACCACCAGCTGGCAGAAGAGCCCCGCGATTTTCGACCAGGTGGTGGCGTTTGCCGACAACCGCGACCAAACCACGGTGCTGTACGGCCCAGGAGCGATGGCGGGCACCTGCACTGGCAACACCTGCGAGAAGGGGTATGACATCTTCTTGAGCAATGTGACGGTAGCCAATGATGCGCAAAAGGTCGTGCTACCTGCGCCCCAGGGGATGGCCGACACCACGAACGATCACTTTGACCCGAAGTTGAATGCCCGCTGGTTGGTGTTTGTGGGCCGCAGTCGCGAGGAGATCCCGGGCACGCAATCCAAACTCGCGGTCCGCTACTACCTGTACGCCTACGAGCGCAGCGGCACCGGTAGCACTGACTTGAGCTTTCGCCATAAAGTGCCCCTGGGCTTACAACACGTCGTTTGCGACGATTCGGACATCGTCGACTGCCGCAATTGGTATTGGGAGTTTGCGCGGCCGGTCGCACCCGCGGTGCAACTGCACGGCGACCAGGTCATTTTTGACACCGGTGTCGTGGCGGGCAACCCCGGCGAGGTGCACGCGCTCGACCTAAACACCGGCGACGTGTTTGCCGTGGACGATGTTCCCGCGGTGCGTCGTAACCTCACCTATCCAGGCGTGAAGAGCCTGTTCTACACGGCACTCAGCGATGTCACGAGCGTGCCCTCCAGTTACGAACTGTATCAACGACCGCTGTTGGGCGACGCCATTGGCCCGGGCCTGCGGCGGATTCCTACCGCCAAGCGGATCGATTTGGTGAATGGCTCCGACAACTACCTGAGTCACTTGTCGTCAGTGTGGCAGACCAGCAACGGTGGCGAGTTCCTCACGGCCGATGTCGATCTGCTGTCGATGCGCGAGTTCAAACCGCTGGCGGCACCGCCGGCCGGCCTAACCCAAGCGCAACTGTCGGCCTCTGGGAATGGCAAGGCCTTTGCGTTTGTGCAACTGACGCCCTCGGGCCAAAGCACGGCGTATGTGCTCGACCCAATGGGATTAACCAAACTAAGTGACAGTCCTGCCGAAAAAGGCTCAACCAGCGTCTGGAATGACGGCGCGGGCGATACCTGGGTAACCTGGCTCGAAAACAGCACCGGCGGCCGCAAATTGTTCACGCGCTTGAACGATACCATGGTGGAAGTGCCGGCGATCAACCCGGTGGCGCCGGTGTTGAACCATCGCAGCCAAGATCTGAAGAGCGGCCGCGCCACGCCCTACTTGGCCTGGATCGACAACCCGGTGTGGGCACCCTGGAACACCTACGCGGGTTTGCAAGCACCGCAGACCTTTCCAACCAGCACCTTCGGTGACACCTACGACTACGGTGATCTGTATCTGGTACGCAAAGAGGTGGATGGGAACGGTGTGGCCTCGCTCGGCACGCCGGTGTTGATCGATACGCTGGCTGCGAGCCCCTACATGTCCGGCGAGCAGCTTGTGTATTTGCACTACAATAAAGACCTGCCCTCCTGCACCGTGGACACCGGCAGCTACAAAGATGGCTGTTATGACGTTGTGGCCTACGACTTCACCGGTGCAGTCGGGGCCGAGCCCGTGAGAATCACCATTTCGGCTGGTAACGAGCGCTTCCGCGCGCCGGCCATCGACCATGACGTGGTGGTACTTGGGCGGGGATGGGCAGCATCTACGCGCTACCTGGTGGGGCTGTACACCATCAACAGCAGCACCGGGACCTGGAGCGGCGGTTCAAGTATTTTCGACTCCAATGCAGAAGCCGGTGAGCACTGCGCACCGGCTATTCATGGCAACTCCGTCTACTTCTGTGGTTTCGTCGAAATGCCCACCAAGCCCTGGTTGCGGCGCTACGACCTCGTGACCACCGAGCGTTCGGTGATCACCGCCATGGAGCCTTATGTCGAAACCTTGCCCGACTACCGACACCGTTCGCCACCCGTGGCGTTTGAAGGCGGCGTGGCCTTCATTCGTAACGCGATGCCGAACTGGGCCTGGCGGGCGGACCTACCTGAATAGTAGCCCGCGCACCACGCCCTGTTTGGAGCCGCGCCGTGGGCACGTGAGGCTGACGCCGCCTTGGCCAGTGCGCGACCGCACCATTTAATCGAGAAAAATTACACGACATATGGCCTAGGGTCAGCGTCTGATGGGGCGTGCTGTAATAAAATCAGCTAGTTAAGAATCGGTATCATAACCACGAAATCAGCCTAGATCTCGCAAGATTCGTGAAGTCGCCCGGAGTCTATCCCGTTTCTCTGATTTTTCGAGGACTTGTGTATCTGATACTTAATTCACGATTTTTATTGCAAAGCACAATAGCTCGTGCGATAACTGGGAGCGTGAACAGGCGGCGTGCTGAGGGGCGGTGCGCCATGGCAGCTACTTTTGGGGGGAACGACGAGGAGTGACGCGATGTTCCACCTGACGGAAGAACAAGAACTGGTTCGTAACTCGGCCCGCGAATTTGCCACCACCGTTTGCGCACCGATTGCCGCTGAGCTGGACGAGAACGCCACCTGGCCCGAAGCCTCCGTGAAACAGATGGCCGACCTCGGTTTTATGGGCATCCCGTTCGCCGAGGAGTTTGGCGGCGGCGGCGCGGACTACCTCACTTACGTGCTGGCCGTCGAAGAGATTTCCCGTGCCTGTGCAGCGACCGGCGTCATTCTGTCGGCGCACGTGTCGTTGGGCACGGGTCCCATCAACCAGTTCGGCACCGACGAACAGAAACGTCGCTACCTCCCCGACCTGTGCGCTGGTAAGAAGCTGGGCGCCTTCTGCCTCACCGAGGCTGGCGCTGGCACCGATGCCGCATCGCAGACGACCGTGGCCACGCTAC
>JAKLEG010000760.1 GCA_022703175.1 Myxococcota bacterium
GCTGGCAATCGATAATGTGCCGGTCTTGGCGCGCAACAGGTGCGCAGCCTCGGTGTCGCGCATGCGATCGGCCAAGGTGCCCGAACCTGCCGCCACCGCAAACGACGCCTGAAACTCCGGCCAAAGCTCGGGGCGCTTGGCCATATGCTGCAACACCGCTACCAACTGTTGGGGCGTAAATCGATTCACGTCGTGCAAGCCACTGGCATTGGCCAATTCGTAGGTGCCGGGCGATACCCCCACTTGATGCATCAGGAAACTCTCGGCGGCGAGCTTGCCCTTCTCCCAGGTGCCAGGCGCGCCGAACAATGCCGCCCCCAACGCTAGCGCCACTTGTTGGGCGGTAAAATTGGAGGAGTTCTTGTTCACGCGCAGCAACAGCTCCGCCAAACGCGGCGAATCGAGGGTCGCGAGCACCTTGGGTTCAGTGGGCGCGATGCCGACGCGTACCTTACCCTTCACGGTGATCCCAACCTGTTGCAACGTGCGTTTTAAGACCTCACCCGAGAACAGTGACGGGTTATCGATACGACGCCAGAAGCCACGCCCGGCATCGCGCGCGGTAATTTTGCCGGTGATTTTGATGACGCTGCGCTCACCTTGCGCCTCGACCTCGGCGTTCACCGAGGTGCGCCCGCGAGGAATCGTCACCGTTTGGTTGTCGAGGGTGGCGTAATCGGAACCCGGCTCAACGAGGACACGCGCCGGGTCGCCTACCGCCACACCGGGCAAGACGTGAATCATCACCGCGTTGAAGCCCACCGACACTGCGCCCGCAGGCGCCATGTACGCTGATGATGAGCTGTCCTGCTCCCAACCGAGCGCCAAACGTGGGCCGGCAAAATAGGTGTCGTCCACCACGATGTCGCCCTGAATGGCGCGAATGCCCAGATAGGTCAGGCGACTGGCCAAATACCAAACCCGCTCGGGCACAAGCGTAGGGTCGCCGTTACCGCGTAAGACAATATCGCCACGCACCACCCCGTCGCTCGCAGCCTCACCCAATATCTCCGTGCGAAAACGATAATCGGGCCCCAGGTGATGCAGGGCCGCAGCTGTGGTGACGATTTTGACGTTGGATGCCGGCACCATCAGGGTGTCGGCGTGATGAGCAAATAGCTCGGCCCCATCGGACATGCGCACGACATACAAACCTACGCGGGCGTCCTTCAGCGCGGGGCGAGCGAGGATCTCGCTCAACTGCGAACGTACTTCGGCGGATACCGCCTCATCGATGGCGGGGGTAAGGACAGTCCACGAAGAGACCCATAGAGCGACGAGGCAAAACATTGCTGCATCGATCGTACACGAGCGATCAGCGCCAAGCCATACGGAAGTTTGAGGAGGATCGACGGCGGCAGGTAGGTGGACGCGTACCTTCTACGACCAGCGCCCACGTCGAGCCGCCTTGCTAACGCGGCCCCCCATCTGGATTTGCTGGTAATCCATCGGTGGGCGCTCAAGGTGGAACTGATACCACTGCTCCTTGAACGCCTTCATCTTGATCTTCTTGTCGTTTTGCACAGCCAACAGGGCTTCTTTCACCCGCTCGTCATCTTTGGTCTTCTTGACGCCCTCAGCCAACACCTTTTGGGCGCCATCGCGATCGCCAATTTGGCAAAGCAAATAGCCGTGCAGCGCCCACGCCAGCGCTTGGTCCTTCGCGCGCTTAGTGACGATCTCGAGCGTCTTCTTCATTTGCTCGTGATCTTTGCGTTTGTAGTAAACCACCGCGAGCATGGCACCCGCCATCCAGTGGCCAAACCCCAAGGAGCGTTGCAGGTAGGGCGTCGCTTTGTTGAACTCTTGCTGGAGAAAGTAGATGACGCCGATCTGTGCGTCGATCTGACTCTTCACGCCAATCTGTTGAGGCGCATAGACGTAGGCCTTTTCCATCGTAGCCACGGCCAAATCGAGCTTGGGCGGCATGCTGGTCAACGACTTGGCCGCTTCGGTGAACACCGCTTCGACCTGCTTGAACGTGCGCCGAGCCAATAGGAAATAGGCCACGATCACGGCCAACGCCGCGGGTACCATGGCCTCGCCCACGTGCAATAACCCCGGCACAAACAGGGCGGCAAAAACCAGCACGCCCACACCCATGGCTAACAAAATGTTTCGCATCAGACCCTCTCGCGGGGCCGAATGCTTAGCAACCGTCCCGCGGGAAGTAAAGCAGGCAACCCGGTTACAGATCGAAAACCAGGTAGTTCAGAATATCGATCATGTCGCCCGTGACTTGGCTTTCGTTGTGGAAGCTCGTGAAAACCACCTTGCCCTCACCAAAGTCGAACTGCACGAGCACCGGAGTCTTGGACTGTATTGTAGTGGCGTCAG
>JAKLEG010000761.1 GCA_022703175.1 Myxococcota bacterium
GTTGCGGCCCCGGCACGCATTGTGCCGACGGCAGCTGCGCGCCCTGCAACACCAGCTCCCATTGTGGCCCAGAATGCCTTGCCTGTGAGGGAGACACGCCGGTTTGCGGCGGCGCTGAGGTCGGCTGCGTCGTTGAGCCCGCGACAGGCTGCGCAGGCAAACCCGATTTCACGCTGTGCCAAGTCACAACCGTCCCCGACCGCGACTACGACATCTGCACGAACGGCGTCTGCGTATCTCCCGGGTGTGGCGACCCAACCTGCAATACCCGAGGCCCCGGCTTTGGCAACGCCGAACTCGATAGCCAATGGCACTATCCTGACACTGGGCAGCGGTACTGTTTTTTGGGCGCCGATTTTGCGGAATGTCCTGGGACCGCTGGCGCCGCCGACTGCGCAAGTACCCCGTACTGTGGCCAAGATATGCAATATGGCTGGGACGCGGTGCACGCGTCTGGCGCCGATCGCTGGCAACGCACCGAGGGCGCAGAGCCTACCGTGCTCGACCTTATCACGGGCCTCGTGTGGCAAGGCTGCGCGGCAGGCAAGAGCGGGAGCGATTGCGCGACGGGTGGCGCAGGCGTTTACACCCAGAGCAATGCCGTCGCTTACTGCAATGAGCTAACATGGCACGGCTATCGCGATTGGCGGCTACCCGATCTCTACGAACTGTCGAGCCTGCAAAACCTGGGAACCAGCTATCCTACCATCAACACCACCGCATTCCCGGCAACGCCGACCGGCAACCATTGGACGGCCACAGCGTCCGGCATAGGGTCGAGCATCAGCCTAGACTTTGCTTACGCCGGCATGGCGGATGGCTTCTTCAACTCCAACACCATGGCCGTCCGCTGCGTGCGTTCTGGCCCCGCCATTCGGCCCTGGAGCCAACTTGAGCGCTTCGATCGGCAGACGACCGCGGTTGCCAATCAGTCGGTGGTGCTCGACCATCAAACGAACCTTATGTGGCAAGGCTGTCTGGCAGGGAAGAGCGGCGCCGCGTGCGAACTGGGCGTCATCAGCTCGCTAACGTGGCAGGCGGCATTGGCCTATTGCGAAGCCCTGTCGTGGGGTGGGCACAGTGACTGGCGTCTGCCCAACCGCCTCGAACTGCTGACTCTGTATAACTTGCAGCTGACACCGCGTCTCATCGACCCCTCCCTGTTCCCGAATGCCACCTACGGTTCTTGGTCGTCGACCACCTACTTGGATGCGGGGGCCACCGGTTATGCCTGGAGTTGGTCGCCGTTGCAGGTGAGCAGCGGTGCAACGCAAAAGAGCGCGACACTGGCGGCCCTTTGTGTGCGCTGATGTTGTTGGGCGTCGGCTCATGATGAGCAGCGACGCGGGGGCGACCTGTACCGCCACTCGTGTGATGTCCCCCAATTGATGTAGGCTGCGCGCCATGAACCCCACGATGCCGCGTAAATTCCTGTTCGTGCTATTCTCCGACGATGCCTGTCGCCAGAACCACGCCTTCATGTATGCCTTGGACCTGCATGCAAAGGGGTACCAGGTGCGCGTGCTGTTGGAGGGTCCAGCCACTGCGCTCATCAACGCGTTGAACGACAGTGACTCGCATACCGGTGAGTTGCTACGCCGTACAAAAAACGCCGGGTTGTTGGCGGGTGCCTGTGCCCGCGCGTCACAAGGCTGTGCCACGGCCGATGCCAGCCGCAATGTCCATGCCCGCGCCGAACAAGCAGCGATCCAGCTGTTGGGCGACATGGACGGACATGCCGCGATTGAGCCGTTTTTGCGCGAAGGCTACGAGATGATCGCTCTTTAGATGCAACCCCCTTCCCGGTTGGAGAGACTTCCAATGCCGTGCCTCTTAGGTTGCCTCGCACTCATGGTGCCCCGCTTTGTTTTGGCGCTGGTGTTCCTGTTCAGTGGCTTCTTGGGTCGCGCTTACGACACTTTCCTTTGGCCGCTGTTGGGCTTTTTCTTTCTACCGCTCACCACGTTGGCCTACGCTGCTGCCATCAACTGGAACGGCTCGGTGTCAGGCGGGTACTTCTTCATGGTGCTTGTGGCCGCTTTGATCGATGTGGGTGCTGTGGGCGGCAATGGCTGGCAACGCTTGCATCGCCACGAGGTGGTCGTCATTCGGGACGAGCGTCGTTAGATCATGCGTGCTGGATGGTCGACCAGCGCTGTCTGCCGCGTTGGCGCAACGACATCCGTGGTCCGAGCGCGACCGCATTTTCGTCCGCGTCATCGACGTGAGCTGGCCACACAGCAATGTTTAGCAACCGGGGATCCCGCCATGGGCCTTGGGTCCTAGCGTCACGATCGTACTAAACGCTTGACGGCTCCGGTGGGGTTTTGTA
>JAKLEG010000762.1 GCA_022703175.1 Myxococcota bacterium
ACGCTGTGGCCGGTTTGCGCGTGGAGGTGGAGCCACCCGACGGCATCAGCATCCTCCTGGATGGTGTGCGCGTGGCCTCGGTGTCACCGTTCGAATCCGCGGAGCTCACCCCCGGGCCGCATGAAATCGAAGTGCGGGCGATGGGTTACCATTCCGTCTCCCTACCGGTGGTGCTCACGGCCGGTAAACGGGTCACCGTGCCGGTAGCGTTGCGCGAGCGCCCGCCGGATCCTGAACCCAAACCACGGGAGCGCCACCCCCCAGAAAAGAGCCCAGAGCCGCCCCCCGCCCCGGCACCGCGTGTGCCCCAAGGGGTCGAGCCGATCAACCTGACGTTGGCCATCAATCCCGCCGCGCCAATCATGCTGGACGGCACCCAGAGCATTGGCCGCGAGGTTACCCTCGAACGGGTGAGTGGCGAAATCCGCTTGGGCGAGCTGACGCTTAGCTATCGCTTAGGCGGCGCGGGCCTGTTGACCCTCACCCCCAAGGACGATGGCTGCAGCTGGTCGAAGGACGGCCAACCGCTCGCGGCAGGCCAGAGCTTCAAGCTACACCGCGGCGTCACCAAACTCGAACGAGTGACCGAATCAGGCACTGTGCAACGCTTGATCGTGCGCCGCTAACTCAATCGCTGCTCGGTGACGGTGGTCTGCGCCGTGGCAGTTAAAGCCATCGTACGCTCACGGTCGGCCTAACCAAAGGTGCTGCCATCCTGCCCCCAATGACTGGCGGGTATGCTCGTGTCATTCAGGTAGATGCGCGCACCTCCTGGACGACCAACGCGCACAAGCGCTCCGAAAGCGTATCGAATCAATGGCATGTGTCACTCCGAACAAGATCGCGATGATGTAACACACGACGGAGATTCACGACCTGCTATTCGGCCACACCGGCCATCGGTCCGATATACTGTCGCGCCCAAACTAAGCCTGTGACAAACACCGTGCGGTCGATACTGTTTTGGGTCTTGCCGCCGTGAAACCAGTTAAACCATAGGCTGCGGTGCCCAAGTTCACGCGCTGGGCGTAGCCGCGTGGGATCATAAGGGTAAGATTGCAGCGGCAACGAGCGCATCACCATGCCAGTACGTTCGAACACCAGACGGCCATCCACCCACACACGCACCTCGCCGTCTTCGCTGTAGCCGGGCGGCGTCGGGCTAACCGAATTCAGGTTCACTTCCATTTCAACTTCGTACCAATTGCCGGGATAGAACAACGAGCCGATGCCCCCTTGTTGGCCAAAACGAAAGTCTCGGGGCGTGTCGGTGGCACCAAACGGTACCGGATTGTTGTTCAAAAAATCGTAGGTGTGCAGACTCATCGCGATGGCGTTCTCATCGGGGCCACCAACGCCTGCGTCGCAATCCCCCCAACCCAGGCGCATCTGCCAGCCATAACCACCGCCCGACGTACCGCTTACGCCGCCGTAGCTCGTGGTGTGGTCGGGGCAGATGCCGGTCTTGCCGCCCATGTCGGTCCAGGTGGCACCGCTCATCGCCGCGTCCTGATAGACCTGATAGCGCCGCGAAAAGGGGGTCACGTAAGGCGTGCCCAGTCGCATGTAGTAACGCACGAAAATTCTCTGCAACAATCCAAAGTCTGGTTCGGGCAAATAAATGAACGCGTTGGCTGCCCCCGTCCCCGAATAGCCCACCACGGAGCCATCGGTGAGGGTGGGCGGCGCTGCCATCACCACGCGCAGAGCGCCCACACCAGGCGCCAACGGGACAAATCCTTCATCGCTGTAGGTTGACGGCACCAGCGACCAGTTGTCCCCCACCCCCACCCATTTGCCCAAGCCTCGATGCGGATACAACGACGTGTCCGGCGTGCCTCCCCAAATGGCAGGATCGAAATTTCGCTCGGCGCCGGTGTTCAATTCCAGCGTATCCAGCGGGCGATAGGCAAAGTCGTCGAGGGTCGTGCCGTCCAGATAGCGGTGCACACCGATCACGGCCGGGTCGCTTGCCAGTCCTTCGTCACAATCGCCGTGCGCCGCTGCCAAGCCACCGTCAACCACCGGTGCCCTGCTCACCGGCGGATCAAGCACGTAGCCTACGATGTTTTGCGGTGAACCCGACCAGTGCTCCACAACTGTCAGCGTCATCGTTGCCTGTTGCACCGCCCGCAGTGGCCGCGGAAACTCAAGCGCCGCAGGCAACACCGCCGTGGCGCTCCCCAAACTCGGCATCGAGCTCCCCGATGACAGCATCGCCACCACCGCTGCGGCGAGCGTCTCGGTGCTGTTATCATCGTAGGTGATATCGATCGTAGGCGCCGGGTACGTCGATTGATGATTACTCGCGATAGCACTCGGGGCAGC
>JAKLEG010000763.1 GCA_022703175.1 Myxococcota bacterium
GGAGCAATTTGTCGGCAACGTCTCGGCTGGACATATCGGCACGGTGTCGATCGTGCTTTTGGTCTACTCGGTGCTCTCCCTGCTGGGCCACATCGAGGTGGCCTTTAACGCTATTTTCGGCGCCACCCAGCAACGCCCGCTGGTCACGCGCATGCTCACCTATTGGGCCGTGCTCACCTTTGGGCCACTGGCGCTGTTGGCCTCGTTTGCGCTCACCACGGCGTTACACACCACCCGCGTGGGTGCCTTTGTAGGCAGTCTTTCCACCGTCTCGGGCGTTCTAATGATGCTCGCGCCGTTGTTCGTCACCTGGGTCGGCTTCACCGTGATGTACTGGTTTGTGCCCAACACACGGGTGCGCGTAACGGCGGCCATCTTTGCCGCACTGCTGGCCGGTTCGAGCTGGAACATCGCCAAGGCGGGCTACGCCTATTACGCTCGCAATGCCATCACGCTGCAGAACATCTACGGTTCATTGGCCGTCATCCCGCTGTTCATTTTTTGGATCTACGTCTCCTGGCTCATCGTGCTATTTGGCGCGCAGTTGGCCTACGCCTTCCAAAATGCCCGCACCTACCGCCGCGAAGACGAGATGATGCACGCCAGTCACCGCTTCATGGAGCGGGCCGCGTGCCGCGTGCTGTTGGAGGTTGGGCGCGATTTTGTAACTGGCCAACCTGCCACCGATCAGGATTCCCTGTCGCAACGCCTGCAGATCCCGCGACGCATCCTAGACGCTTTGCTGGGGCGCCTCAGGCAAGGAGGTATGTTGCAGTTCACCGAGCCGGACGGTCGCCTGGTGCCAGGGCACGATCTGACGCGCCTGACGGTGGCACAGGTGGTGGAGTTGTTGCGTAGCAGCGCCGAGCCTGAGCCCCCGATCCGGCAGGATGAAGCAGCCTGCTACTTTGAGGGGTTGTTTGCCTCGCTGGACCACGAGCGCACCCGCCTGATGGGCCAAATCACCTTCCGGGAGCTCGCGGAGCGCCTGCCAGCAGCCCTGCCCACGCCCGAGAACCCCGAAGAAACGTAAACGAAAGTTGACTTGACGTAGGTCTCGCGAAAGAATCGCATCGCCGCGAAATCAATAGGAAACGTGAACACGATGGGACGTTGGTTGATCATTGTTGGCGGTCTTTGCTGGGCCATCCCCAGCTGGGCGCAAACCGAGAGCCTGA
This sequence comes from Myxococcota bacterium, assembly GCA_022703175.1. Taxonomy (GTDB): domain Bacteria; phylum Myxococcota; class XYA12-FULL-58-9; order XYA12-FULL-58-9; family XYA12-FULL-58-9; genus JACRCV01. The sequence continues at coordinate 1,179 of JAKLEG010000763.1, forward strand.
GCCTGATCACCGGGCAGCAGAAAATCATCTCTGCACCTGGAGTTACACGTATTTCGGTGGCCAACCCGAACGTCGCCGACGTCAAGGTCATCGACCAAGGCCAAGTGTTGGTCACGGCCGTAGGCTCGGGGAGCACCGATTTGGCGGTGTGGCGCGGCAACAAAGTCACCAACTACGAAGTGCGCGTCACCTCGATGGACCCGAAGCAGATCAAACGCGAGGTCGAAAAACTTCTCGAAGGTCGCGAGGGCGTACGCGTTAGGGTCGTCAAAGACAACGTTGTCGTGGAAGGCAACGTGCTCACCCTGGCCGACCTAGAAAAGGCCGAAGAGGTGGTGCAACTCTACCCGCAAGTCAAAAACCTGGTGAAGCTCGACCCCTCGGCCCACGCTCACATCGCCGAGGCCATTAACAAGGAGCTCGCGGCCGGCGGCATGGTGAATGCTCGCGCCAACGTCGTAGGTGCCACCATCTTCATCGAAGGTATTGTCGATACTGAGGCCGACTTGCAGAAGGCCGAAATCATCACCCGCGCCATTGCGAAAAACGTCCAAAGCGTGCTGCGCGTAGGTGCCTCGCGGATGGTCGAGCTGGACGTGGAGTTTGTCGAGATTTCGAAGAACTCGCTAGACCGCATCGGCGTGCGTTGGCCCACCGACCTGTCGGGCACCATCAATCTGAACTACTCCAACACCAAGGTGTTCAAAGGGGTCGACCAAGCCGACGCCGAGTCGCTCACTGGCACCGCCAGCTTTTCCGGCTCCTTGGGGCTAACGCTGCAATTCAACGACGGCGTCACCCGCACGCTGGCACGTCCCCGCTTGGTGGCGGCATCCAACCAAGAGGCCAAGTTCCTGGCCGGTGGCGAGGTGCCGATCCCGATCGTCACACAAGATCGCGTCTACGTGGAGTTCAAGGAATACGGCATCCGCCTGACCATCACTCCGGTCGCGGAGGCCAGCGGCACCATCCAAACTAAAGTCCTGGCGGAGATCAGCGACGTGGACGACACCGTGGCCGTGATGGGCATTCCGGGCTTCATCACCCGTCGTGTCGACACCAACGTCACGGTGAAAGATGGCGAGACCATCGTGCTCTCCGGGCTGCTGCATGTCACCGAGGGCAAAAGCATCACGAAGG
>JAKLEG010000764.1 GCA_022703175.1 Myxococcota bacterium
TCGGAGGTGGCGGTGAAGATGGCGCTCGCGAAATCGCCGCTTGTGGGGGCGTAGGTAAGGGTGAGTGTGTGGCTCGCATCTGGTTGCAGCGTGATGCCCGAATACGGCGGATCGCCAGCGGTCACCGAGAACTGTGTGGCATCGCCTTGCGCGGAGGTGCGGGTGACATCGAACAGGCGGCAGGCAATTTGGCCCGCGTTGTACAAGCGGATGTCGCGTGGGCGGCTATCGCCTTGATCCACTTGGCCAAACGAGGCCGTAGACGGCAGAGCTTGTAGGTTGCAGGCAGGCCGCGGCACGCCTTTGCCAGTAAGCGGCACGAGGAAATACGGTTGTGCCGTGGGGGAGTTGGTGACGATATGTAGCTCGCCGAAGTCCGGCGGCGGCGCCAGGGTTTTCGGGGTGTAGATGACATCCACGCTGCCTTGTTCACCGGGCGCCAGCGTGTTGCCTTCGGGCACCTGCACTGTACCCATGTCGAATACCAACGCCGGGTCGACGCCGATGGTGGCGCTGGTGAAGGTTAGCGTCTCGTCACCGCACGATTCAAACGTGAAGCGCTTGGTTTTGTTGTGTTCGAGCGGCACACTGCCGAAATCCAGCTCCGATGGTGGCAACGCGCACAAGCAGGCGCCGCCCACCAGGCCCTGTACGTTCAGGTAAATCGGCGTATCGGGTTGGCCAGGGTTAAACGACGCAGCGTGGTTGGCAGGGGTCTCCGCGTCGTTAGATTCGAGAATGAAGCGACCACTGTGCGGTCCGCAGGTGGTGCCGCGCAGCTCGATGGCGAAGCTCAGTTCGCCTTTGGCAGGAATCGTGGCGTACAGGTTGTCGATGCTAGGTGCCTCTTGCGGGTTTAAGCGGAAGCGCGTGGACGAGCCAGGCGCCGACACTGGGTTCTTCAGCTTTAGCGGTGCCGAGCCTAGGTTCTTCACCTTGACCGTGAGGCTACCCGTCTCATTGGGGGCGACCCGACCCAAATTGGCGGTGAGCTCGGGGAGCAGGCAGGCTTCGGTGCCGGTGCACAGCTCGGCTTGGTGCTCTTTTTTGTAGGCGTCGTAGCAAACTTCGGCGCCGCCTGGGGCGGAGGCTACGCAGAGATCAATTTGAGGCACATCTGGATCGGCGCTGACAATCTCTTCGCTGCAGTTGCAGCGCACGAGTGACATTGCTCCCAACAAAATGACTACGCGCGTCATACGCAGGTTTACCATGACAACTCTCCTCAATCCCCAGGTCGCCTTCTGGCGACGTCTCGCATCAACTGTATTCCCTACACGCGCCCACCTCATACCACCTGGGCGCCAGAAGTCACCTAGCGCCGTGCGCTTAGTTGCGGATATTGCGGATGATGGCGCTGACGAGATCTTGAATGCCGCGGATCAGGGCCGTGATGGCCTGCATGGTCTGTGCGTACGAGGCCTGCTCCGCCTGCAACTCTTGCATCATCATTTGGGTCGACTTGGGACGCATGCCGAGCGCTTCGGGGTCGGCGATCTTGGCTTGCTCGGCCGCGATTAAAGCCTGCATCTCGGGGGTGTTAGCATTCGGCGCCGCCTGCATTTGGGCGACCAGGCGTTGTTGACGCTCGTTGGAGCTCGTCAGCCGCTCGTACGCTGCGGCCTCCTTGAACTTCAACTGCATCTTTTCTTCTTCGCTCTGGCCCAGAAGCATCATCACAATCATTAAGACCGCCTCGATAGGCAGCCCTGAGTTCAACACGCTCATGATCTCGCGATAGCGATTCTCACCGCGCGCGTAGAAACCATCTTGCTCGGCTTTGAAGCGGCTTAAGTCATTGAACAGCGGTTCGTTGTTCTTCTTGAGGTTGGCCCAACCCTCAGCGATCTTTGTGGCCGAGGGAGCTTCGCCTTCGGCGTTGGCGGCCTTGAGCCCCATCTGCTCGCGTAGCGCTTGTTGGGCTTGTGGCGAATCCTTGTTTAGCGCCAAATCAGCAGCCGCCTTGGCTGCGAGGCCCATCGCGCCACTCTGGAGTTGTTGGACAAGCGGATTTTTCAAGGGGTCGCCGCTCTTTTCGCACACGGCGTCGGCCCGGGCTTGCTGTGCAGCTGTCAACGCTGTCGGCAGGCCGAGCTTGTAAGCGGTGAACTCCTCGAACAAGGCATTCTTTGACAAACCGTTGGCTTCGATGCCCAAGGCGCCCACAAACTTGGCGGCGCTGGCCTCAAATTGTTTGATCTGCTTGAGAATCCCTTTACGTTGCGCGACTGGGAGTTGGTCTTCGGGCACGGCCTTGAGCTCTTTGAGGGCGTCGCCGTTGGATGCGCGATTTAAGAAATCGACGGTGGCGCTGAGAG
>JAKLEG010000765.1 GCA_022703175.1 Myxococcota bacterium
TCTCCAGCGGCAATGTGGATGAAAACGGCAACGAAGAAGGCTTTATTGCCACCAACCCCGCGGTGGGCGACTTGGACGGCGATGGCTACCCGGAGATCGTCATTTCGGCCACCAACCTGATCCACGTCTTCGAACACGACCTGACGCCCAAGTGGACCGGCGAGATCAGCGACCAAACCGGCGCCTCGGGCCCCACCACCTTCGACTTCGAAGGGGATGGCAAGGCCGAAGTGCTGCATGCCGACGAAAAGCAAGTGACGATGTTTGACGGCACCACCGGCGCCATCAAATACGTTGCCGAACGCGGCTCACGCACCATCATCGACAACCCGGTGGTAGTAGACGTGGACAACGACAACCACGCCGACATCTTGTTGGCGATGGAATCCCCCTCCGGGATGGGCATGCACGGCGTGATTGCTTACAGCAACGATAAGAACAACTGGGTAGGCACTCGCCGGGTCTGGAACCAGCACTCGTACCACATCAGCAACATCTCGGAGTCGGGCGTGATCCCGGCAGCTGAGGGCTCGGGCTGGTTGACCTACAATGTTTACCGCTCCAACGTGGTGCGCTGCGAGTAGTTCGAGCGGCTCTCCCCAAGCAAACGCTAACCCTTCATAGAAGCTAGGTCGTGCGACAACGCGACCCTCTGGAGACCTGTCATGGCCGAACTTGCACCCCACACTTGGGCATTCAGACAACGCCGTTTTATGAACTGGTTCCCGCTCGGGTTGCTGTATGCGAGCTTCTACATGAGCCGCTACAACCTCTCGGTGGCTAACCCATATATCCGTGAGCAGTACGGTTGGACCAAAGACCAGTTCGGCTGGATCATCACCGCGGGTCTGTTGGTGTACGGCTTTGCGGTGCTGTTGAATGGCCCGATTGCCGACCGCATCGGCGGGCGCAAGGCGATCTTAATCGGCGCTGTAGGGGCGATGGCGGCCAACATCATTTTCGGCCTAGGCGTCTGGACACCGCTGCTCGCCTACTTTGCCGCGGCCTACATGTTCAACATGTATTTCCAAACCTTTGGCGCCTTGAGCGTCGTAAAGGTCAACGCGGCCTGGTTCAAGCGCTCGGAGCGCGGTGCCTTCGCCGGCATTTTTGGCGGCATGATTCAGTTCGGACGCGTATTGGCCTATGCGGTGGGCGGCTTCATTTGTGCGCGCCTGCCGTGGGAATGGGCCTTCTGGGTGCCTGCAATGGTGCTCGTAGTGGTGGGCCTCGCGAACTTCGTCTTTGTGCGCAACACCCCAGAAGAACTGGGTTTTCCACGCGTCGATGAAAAACTAGAAGGCGAAGAAGATGGCGAAAAGCCATCGTATGCCTTCATCGTCAAGAAGATCTTCGGCAACCCAACGTTGTGGATTATCGCCGGTGCCATGATGTGCACCGGCCTCATCCGCCACACCATCGAGCAATGGGGTCCGAGCTATTTCAAAGATGTGCACGGCCTGAACTCCGACTCGCTCATTTACCAGATCACCTTCAACGGCACCGTGGTGGTAGGCATCATGGGCGCCTTGGTGATGGGGATGATTTCCGACAAGTACTTCCAATCGCGCCGCGGCCCAGTGACGGCAATTGGCTACTTGTTGCAAGGCGTGTTGCTGGTGGTGTTCGCAGTCCTGGTGCCCACCGGTGAAGTCACGCTGCAGGTCACCCAAAAACTCACCAACCCCCAGATTGCCGCGCTCACCGCGGAGGCAAATGCGCTCGTGGCCGGTGGTGCCGAGCGCGCCGCCATCGAAACCGCACTGCTAAAATCGGCGGCCACGTTGAATGCCCAGGCGCCAGCTGAGGCTGGCGAGATGAAGACCGAGTCCGTGAAGATCCCCTACTCGGCCGGTAACCCGTGGGTCGCGGCCGTGTTGCTCATTCTCATCTACTTCTTCTTGAACGGCTGCCACGGCCTCTTGGCCGGTACCGCCTCGATGGACTTTGGTGGCCGCAAGGCCGCCGCCACTGCCGCTGGCCTACTAGATGGTAGTCAATACCTGGTTGGCTCACTCGTGGGCGTCGGCATGGGCAAGCTCTTGGAATTGGCTGGTTGGAACGCTTGGGCCTGGTCGATCGCCCCGGTGGCGATCATCGGCTTCGGTTTGATGGCCACCCGTTGGCGCATCCTGCCGAAGGACTCCCAAGGCGGCGCGCACTAACTCGCCGAAGTCCGCCTGCTCCCCACGGCGGGCCAACAGCCCGCCGTCACCCTTAGACTTTTCGAATTTACTGAATTCCAACGTTGGCCGCAGCCAACTCGGCACCTGCGCGGTCGAAGCAATGGCTCAGCT
>JAKLEG010000766.1 GCA_022703175.1 Myxococcota bacterium
AAAAGCCACACCAAAAGACACTTTCGACTTCGACGAAGCGGACCGTTTCTCGGTGGATGAAGAGCAGGTGCCGTCAACAAAGGCCCTGCTCAATGACGAGTTCGAACTCGATGTAAGCGAGTCCTCCCGGGTTCGCGCGGCGGTGGAGGCCGAACGCAAGCGCTGCGCAGAGGAAACCGAGGTCCGCATCTCCAATCTCCGAGAACAGATGCAGATCCAAGCACAAGAACTGTTCATGTCGGGCATGTTGCGTCGTCTGGGCGCAACCGACGATGTTGAAATGGCCCGCGAGAATTTCGTCATCGTGAAGGCTGCCCAAGAACTGCTCGTTGGCGAGCGCGGCTTCATTCTCTTTTCCGTCCAAAATCGGACGCAGAAAGAAATCGTGATCCGCGATGTCGAGGTGCTGGCGGAGGGCGACGGGCAAACCCTGCCCAACCCAGTTCTCTGGATGCCAGAGAAGCGAGTTGGCGCCGGTTACACCCAATTCGCTGCCGTTGCGTTCGACGCGCCCGAGGAGATCAACACGGTGACCCTCGTCGTCAACGAGGACGGACCGCGACGCATCAGAGTCGAAGACATCGATTTCTAGAGGTTGCAGCATCATGACCGACGCCCTCTCGCCGATCGCTGAAGGAACTATCCTCGGTGGGGACTATAAGATCCTTCGAGCATCGCCGACGCGCCTGGAGCTTGGCTTTGGCGCGATGGGCGCGGTCTATCTGGCCGAAGACATTCAGTTGGGGCGCAAGGTCGTCATCAAGACACTGAAGACCTCGGCTATGCGCACGGACTTCGAGCGCTCTGATTGGTCGATGCGCTTCAAAAAGGAAGCAGCAGCCGCTGCCAAGTGCGTTCACCCCAATATCATCGGTCTCTACCGCGCAGCGGCACCTACTGACGGGAGCTTTGCTTGGTACGCGATGGAGTACGTCGAGGGCGGTATCGACCTTGCCCAGCGGCTTCAAGAGTGTTGCGCGAGCGGTGTTTGTGAGATGCCCTTTGGCGAGATTGTCCGCTACCTGAACGAAGCCGCCTCGGCGCTTCGTGAAGTGCACAAGAACGGCATCGTTCACCGCGACATCAAGCTCGGCAACTTCCTTGTAAACCAGCGTGAGGATGGTTGGCATCTCAAGCTGCTCGATTTTGGAGTTGCACACATTCCCCAGTCTGAGCAGACGCTGACGTTGATGGTTGTCGGCACGCCCGACTACCTGAGCCCCGAGAGGGCCTCCGCAATCAAGTCGGGAAGGAAGCTGCCCCCCACCCCTGGCGACGACTTCTTCGCCTTAGGCGTTGTTGCGTATCGGCTTGTTACTGGCGCCAAACCGTTCTCGGGCGAAAACATGGACGAGTCACTGCTTTCCATCCTGCAGTCGCCCGTGCGTCCGCTCGGCGACTTCAGACGAGATGTTCCGGTAGGTCTGGAACACGTCATCATGCGTCTTCTTGAGCGGGATGCCGTTCATCGTTACACCGATGCACGCACGCTTCTGGACGCCCTTCTGCATATCGACACGCTGGGGCCTTATGTCTCCCCAACCCCAGCACCGGGTGGTGTCGCTGCCTCTGAGTCACCCACGAATGCGATCAAGGCGCGACTCCAGGCGTTCCAGCCGCGCGTGGCTGCCATTCTGGAGGCGGACTCTGTGGCCGAGCGGGACCTTGAGGAGCTGGAGCCGGAGCCCGGGTCGATATCCTCATCGCTGAATGTGCAGCCAGCGGGCTCGATCGCGCGTAGCGAGGCTTCGGTGCACCTGACACCCGCCTTGCCACCCTCGCCAAATGTTGCGGTCCTCGAGCACGCATCCAGCGCAGCGAAATCTTCCTCAAGCCCTACTTCGGAGCCACCTCTTTCGATGCCCATCGAGGGGGCGAGCAGCGTTGTTTTGCGTCCCAACGCCCAGGCTGCGGCATTTCGGGCTTTGCCGAAGAGCACACGCACCGCTATCGCGGTCGGCGGTGTAGTTGCCGCCGGCCTGTTGGTGTTTGCGTTTGTGACGATTGCGGCCAAGAACCAACCCACCTCGGCGACGGTTGTCCACGCAAATGCGGTCACGCCGAAGACCCACGAAATCAACCCCGGTGACTTGTTGGCCTTGCAACGCAAAGCCCAAGACGATCAGGCGTTGGCCCGCGACCGAGAACAGCGTGCCGCCCAGGTAGCGGCTAATGCCCCAGAGACGCCACTTCCGCCGTCGGCACCATCGGCAACCGCGTCACAACCGGCCCCCGGCTCTCCAAAGCCGCGTATCCCCCGCTCGTCAGCGAACCCAGCCACCGGCAAACCAATGC
>JAKLEG010000767.1 GCA_022703175.1 Myxococcota bacterium
TGGTCATGTTTCGTTGACTGACGAACGTGCTTTCTGTGTCCCCAGTGTGTTTCGGGCAGATGCCGCTGTCTTCGTATTCGTCGGCCAAGGCGAACAGGCCGTGACCCATTTCGTGCGTGATCGCGGTGGGGCTGTTGGTAATTCGAATGCTGGAACCGTGTGTTAGCTGGGTGGCGTAATACGCGTTCGCTCGCCCGCTGCCGGAGTTGATAATAATAATAAGGAGGTCGATGTCCGGGGCGTTGGCGGCGGCAGTGGCAGGTCGATTGTTGCCCCCTCCAACTGTCACCGTGTTGTCATTAAACGCGGAGTTCGAGTTGAAGTTGTTGAGATAGACGCCCAACGCCGTATCTGAAGTGTCGGCATTGGTCACGGCGGTGGTCTGCGACGCCACATCCACCACGTGGAAGTTGTACAGGTTGGGCTGGTACAAGTTAGAGTTGGTGTAGGTCTTAATCGCGTTGATGAAGCTCGCCGAGACGCCTGCCCAATTGTCGGTGTCAGTGGTTCCCGAGAACCGAAAGCCGTCCCCCACCAGCACCACGTCGATGGCGATGTCGAGATCTGGCTGCTCAATGGTGCTGTGCACTGGGAGCCCGCACAGCGTCGGATAGGTGGTGCACTGCGCCAAGGCGTTGGACGGCGCGTTGGCCAACAACGCAATCACGGCCGCGAGTATGAGTGACAGGCGGTTCATAGCTCACCTCCTGCGGCCGCTAGGCGCAGCGGCTTGTCACGTTCTACGCGCACGAGCTCGTATTGTGTGCCGATACCAAAGTAGGGAGCGCGCAGGAGAACACTGCCATTCTGCCAGCGGTCGGCGACGTCGCCGCCACCTTCGCCTGGATGCCCGAGCGTGAGGATGACGACGAAGGGGGCCTGCAAAGAGCTGTGGCGGATGAGCAGGAAGTCGGACGTCGCTGGCGGCACGAACCGGTGCGCGGGCGCGTCGGTGGGGGTGTTGGTGTCGTCCACGCCGCCAGTGCCAGGCTCACCAGGCGTGGTGGGCGTGGTGGTTGCTTTGGCAAAGCCTTCGTGGCTGGGGGTCATGAGCTTTGGCTCGAACGGCACGCTGGCGGTCCGGTAAGGAATTGGTTTCACAGCGAGGGGGGTGAGCGTCGCCGCACCATCGGGGTAAAGCTGCACGGTGAGGAGCAATGTCTGTGTCGCAGCCATCGGTCGGTCACTCGCCGTTGCGAGTGGCGGTGTGGCTGTGGCGGCGTTATCGGGCGCCTGAGTGCAGCCTGTGAGCAGGGCAAGGCTCATCCAGCCGCAACAACGAAAAAGGGAGGCAAGCCGTTTACGCATGGTGACCTCTGGGTTCGAACGTATCCGATTCACGACAGGCGTGGGACTTTTGTCTCAAATAGGGGTACTCGACCGGGTGGGGTTCCGCAAGAAGTGTTTGGGGGCCCACCGCGACGTGCATGACTGCCGCTCGCCGCCAATTCACGCGCTGACCATATCCACAATATGCGCCCTTAGACGCTATTTTTAAATTTATTTTAGGTGTTAACTGCTTGTATTTGTTGTGTGATTTTAATTGCTCAACCTATGTTGCGTTGCAGGGTCATTCCAACCCGTGTTAACCATCCGCCGCTTCTTGGCTCGCCCGATGGGGGGAGAGTCGGCAAGGGGATGGCAATGCGAATGTGGTCAGCGCGGGGCCTTGGCCCGAATCTTTCTTTCTTTCTTTCTTTCTAGCTCGCTAGCGCTGGTTGTTGGGTGCGGTGACGAAAGCGATGCCACGTCGACCTTCGTAGGCGGCGGCGTGGTTGGGGTGCAAGGGGGCAGGCTTTCAACCGCAAGCTCCCTAAGTACCGAGAGCTCCGAGGCGTCGGGGAGTGCCGGTACCGATGGCTCAGCCGAAACCGACGTGGCGGTGTTTGAGGCTGAGATTCCGGCTGATGCGGTAGAGGCTGACACCGAGCTAAGCGTTGCCGAGGCCCCGGCCGGCGACGAAGCGGTGCGAAACGCCCCAGAGAAGCTCGGCCCGGCCTACAAGATGGGCCCGGAGGGCACGGCGTTTGCCAAAAAAATCAAGCTCCATATCAAGTGCCAGAAGAACACGCGGCCGCTCATTGCCAGCACCAAGCTAACGCTTTCGCAGTTGAAAGATGGCACCTGGGAAGCGCTCGAAGGCGCAACCTGGAATCCTGAGAACTGCGACGCTGAAGGGCTTACCCAACAGACCGGCACGTTTGCGCTTGTGCCCGATGCGGCCGTGCCCTCGATTGACGATGCGCAAGGCACGGATTTCACCGTGGGCAATCTGCGCGTGCAAACCAGCGTGC
>JAKLEG010000768.1 GCA_022703175.1 Myxococcota bacterium
GCGATGCGGTACCCCTGTTCGCCCTGTGCTTGCTCTGGGGCGCCCGGAGCCAGGACGATACCCACCACGACCTCGACAAGGAAGAGACAGTTGGATGAACCTTCCGGTCGATGTGTGCGGCCGCGATCTCCGCTGATTCAGTAGCCTCGCCATAGTCGTTTGAACCCCCATTCAGTCGAAGCCGTCGCCTGAATGACCATCGTGCGCATCGCTCGCGCTCGCAATTGCGTCGCCATTCACGCACACCAATTATCGCCCTAATCTATCACAGCCACGGCTCTCTGCCAGGTGCAAACGCCAGAGGGGTCGGGATCTCCCACGGAGCTGAGAGCAGCGTGAGTTTGTTGGGCTGCCCCCAACCCGCTTCGCTCGCGCCTTCGGCGCATTGCTCAGCTTGCCTCCCCCTGATCTTCGCTTCGCAAGCTCCGCTCAGATGGGGGAGGCTGACCGGCAACGTCGTGGCGAATCCGCGCCCGATGTTGACCTAGCAACTGGCGGAGCCGTGGCGGGCGCGGTGCCAACTCGAGTCGATCGAATGCGCGCGGGACAGGGTTCGCAGTCGATTGACGTCAGGGCATTCGATCGACTCTCGTCGGCCTAGGGCTGGCTACGCCAGCTGTCCGGTGAGTGGCGTCGACTCGAAAGATGGATTTCGTTGGGAATTTGGTGGGTCACTTCTGCGTTGAAGCGGTCGACCAAGACAACTCACAACGAAGAAAGACCCATCGCGATGATGCCGAATTGCATTCAATCTGCCAAGCCCGAACTCGAGAATCTGCTGCAGCGCATGACGCAGCAGTTGCGCGATGCCCTGCCAGTTGGTTCCTTCGAGGAACGCGAGCGTGCTGCCCTCGAACTCTGCAACGAGGTGGCCCGAAGAGCGTTCCAACAAGAGCTGCAGGATATCGCCGATGGATTTGCGGAATTCGTTGAATATCAGGGCCGAGTCTACCGGCAACACCAGCTAGCGTCCGACAGATACCCCAGCTTGTGCGGCCCGCTTGAGGTGAAACGATACACCTACCGGCTCGTTGGTGTGCGCAACGGTCCAACCATCGTGCCGACGGAGCTCGACGCTGGTCTCATCGAAGGCGCCACCCCGGCATTGGCTCGTAACGTGGCCCATGGGTACGGCGAAAACCACATGCGGACCCACCTCGTGCTGCTCGAAAAGGCACATCGCCTCCCACCACCACGAGCCACTTTGGAGCGCCTCGCCAAGCGCTTAGCTGCCAACGTGGCTGACAAGACCCCTCGCATCGAGCCCAAGATTCGCCGCTTGGAGCGAGTTCCCGAGGATGCGTGTGCCATCGTGATCGGAGTTGACCGCACGAGTGCACCCATGGAGGAGCCCAGCGAAAAGCCTGCAAAACCAAGAAACAAGCCCTACATCCGCACGCCTCCAGCGCCAGTCGAGGTCAACTACAGAATGGCCTACGCCGCAACGGTGACACTCGTTGACAGTCAAGGCGAAGCATTGCTCACCAGACGCTATGCCATCGAAGCCAGTGACTCCGAACACGTCATGATCGCTCGTGCCATGGCCGACGTGCGTCACTACCTAACCCAACGCCGCGACCTGTTGGTAGCGGTGGTGCAGGATGGGGCCCATGAGATGTGGAACCTGGTGCGCCCAGAACTCGAGAAGCTACGCACCGAGGGCCGACTTAGGTCCTGGAGCGAGGCCATAGACTTCTGCCACTTGCTGGAACGGCTCGGCGAAGCGCTTGAGCTGTGTGGTGACGAGGGGCGCCAAGGGCGGCTGCAATCGTGGCGAGCTGACCTTGAAAACAAGGACGGCGCCATCGATTCCATCGCGAGTTTTCTGCGATTCCATCGTACCGACCCCTCCACCGACGAAAAGCGCCAGAAGCTCGAAGCCCATATCACATACATCGAAAACAACAACGACCGGATGCGTTACCGCAGGATGCGCCTTAGAGGGCTGCCTATTGGAAGTGGCGTGACCGAAAGCGCCTGCAAGACACTGGTCAACATGAGAGCCAAGGGCGCCGGCCAACGCTGGCACTGCTCAGGGCTACGCGGGGCTTTGAACTTGCGCGCAATCAACGCCAGTGACCGATTCGACGCGTTCTGGTCCGTTTTCGCTCGCATGCACGTAGCCAACGTCAACAACTGTGTTGCGGCTGCCTAGACCAACAGCTCCATGGCTGGTCCAGACCCACTTGCCACCCATCGGCATCGCGTCGCGGGCATTGACGGCGAGGTTCCTGATGACCTGCTCGACCTGTCCAGCGTCCGCCTTCACGGTCCAGAGCTCTCG
>JAKLEG010000769.1 GCA_022703175.1 Myxococcota bacterium
CTGGGTACGCGCAGGCGGTGCCGACGAAGAAAAAGAGCACGGGTAAGGGGAGAGTGCACGACATGGACAAATACCAGCTCAGTGAGCGCGATATCTGCACCAAGTTCATCACGCCTGCCATCGTGCTGGCGGGCTGGCAGCAGCATCAGTTCCGCGAGGAAGTGAGTCTCACGGACGGTCGTGTCATGGTGCGGGGCAGGCTTGCGGCACGCATCAAAAATCCCGATGCCAAAGGTGGCCCGAAGCGCGCCGACTTCGTTCTCTACGCCCGGCCCAACGTTCCGATTGCGGTAGTCGAGGCCAAGCAGGCGCGTTTCTCGGTCGGCCATGGCATGCAGCAGGCATTGGCCTATGCCGAAATGCTGGATGCACCCTTTGCCATCAGCAGCAACGGCGACGGCTTCCTGATCCATGACCGCACCGGCATTACCCAGCCCGTCGAGCGCGAGCTCCAGCTCAGCGAATTTCCTTCATTGGATGATCTCTGGCCGCTGTACCAACAATGGAAAGGGCTGGCCGCGCCCGAAGCGGTCAAACTCATCGAGCAACCGTTCTACACCGACGGCAGCGGCCGCGAACCACGCTACTACCAGCGCGTAGCCATCAACCGCGCCGTCGAAGCCATTGCCAAAGGCCAACAACGCGTGCTGTTGGTCATGGCCACCGGCACCGGCAAAACCTACACCGCCTTCCAGATCATCTGGCGCATGTGGAAGGCCAAGGCCAAAAAACGCATCTTGTTTTTGGCCGACCGCAACATCCTGGTCGACCAAACCATGCAGCAAGACTTCGCTCCCTTTGGCGAGGTCATGCACAAGGTCACCAATCGCGAGATCAAGAAGAACTACGAGATCTATCTTGCCCTTTATCAGGCGGTCACCGGCAAGGAGGAATGGAAGCAGATTTACAAGCAGTTCCCGGCCGATTTCTTCGATCTGATCGTTGTCGATGAATGCCACCGGGGCAGTGCCGCAGACGACTCAGCCTGGCGCGATGTGCTCGAATACTTCAGCAGTGCCACACACTTGGGCCTGACGGCCACGCCCAAGGAAACCAAGGAGGTCAGCAACATCACCTACTTTGGCGACCCGGTTTACACCTACTCGCTCAAGCAAGGCATCGAAGACGGCTTCCTCGCGCCGTACAAGGTGATCCGCATTGCCACCGATGTCGATGCCGTGGGCTACACCCCCGAAAAAGGCAAGGTCGACAAACTCGGCCAAACGGTGGAGCAACGCCAGTACAACACCAAGGATTTCGACCGCACGCTGGTGCTTGAAAAACGCACCAAGCTCGTCGCCAGCAAGGTCTGGGAATACCTCAAGGCCATCGACCCAATGGCCAAAACCATTGTTTTTTGCGATGACCAGGATCACGCCGAACGCATGCGCCAAGAGCTGGTGAAGCTCATCCCGGCCGCTGCCAGCAACCGCCGCTACGTGATGCGCATCACCGGCGACGACAACGAAGGCAAGGCCCAGCTCTCCTACTTCATCGACAACGACGAGCCTTACCCGGTCATCGCCACCACCTCAAAGTTGCTGACCACCGGGGTTGATGCCAAGACCTGCAAGCTCATCGTGCTGGACCAGAACATCAACTCGATGACCGAGTTCAAGCAAATCATTGGCCGTGGCACGCGACTGCGTGAGGACTACCAGAAGCTCTACTTCACCATCATGGATTTCAAAGGCGCCACGCGCCTGTTTGCCGACCCGGATTTTGATGGCGAGCCCGTGGTGATCTACGAGCCAAAGCCGGACGAGCCTGTTGTACCGCCTGACAATCCTGACATTCCAGGAGAAGAGCCCGAGACGCCGCCCTACGGCCCCGGCGCCACGGGTGGCGAGGACACACCGCCCGGTGGCAACACGGGCGGCGAAGGCCGGACCAAATATGTGATCGACGACGTCAACGTGCGTCTTGCCGTGGAGCGCTCGCAATACCTCGACGCCGACGGCAAGCTCATCACCGAGGACTACCGTGTTCTGCTCAAGGACGACATCAAGAAGGCGCTGCAAGCCGAGTTCGGCACGATGACCGACTTCCTGCGCCGCTGGAACAGTGCCGAACGCAAGCAGGCCGTACTGGAAGAACTGGCCGATCATGGCGTGCCGCTGGAAATATTGCAGCAGGCAGTGGTCAACGGCAGTGAGCTGGATGTTTTTGACTTGGTGGCCCACGTCGCTTTCGACCAAGAGCCACTTACTCGCCGCGAGCGTGCCAACAATGTCAAGAAGCGCGATGTGTTCGG
>JAKLEG010000077.1 GCA_022703175.1 Myxococcota bacterium
CGCTGGCGATGGCGAGCGGTTTAGTTGTGCGGGCACGAGCGCTTGCCAGGGCAACTGCGCCGTCTGTGCAGGCGGCGGCACCGCATTCTCATGCCAAGCGTTAAACACTGCCTGCACCGGCAACTGCGACGCCTGCGTTGCCTCCGGTGGCGGTTTCAACTGCGCCGCGGTGGATGCATTGTGCTCCGGCACGTGTGCAATCTGTGACGGCGGTGGCACGTCATTCACCTGTCGGGCAGAGCCGACCGATTGCAGCGGCACCTGCAGTGCATGCAACGGCAGTGGCACGACCTTCGACTGCGCGGCCAACCAGGCGTTTTGCCCGGCGAGCGGCGGCACTGTCTGCACCACCTGCACCGGTGGTGTGACGTCATTCAGTTGTTCGTTCGATGAAACGCAGAGCGCGGACTGCGCCTCAGGTTACGAGTGTGTCGGGGCGGGCGTGTGCAAAGGCTGGAGCGCCGCTGAGCCAATCGACGCCGACACTGGTGACGGCCAGTACCCCGAGGTGGCCATGAACCCGAGCGGCCAGGCGGTGGCCGTTTGGCAGGATTCAAGCTCAGGCGCGACGCAAGTGTGGGCGAACCGGTACACACCGGGAAGTGGGTGGGGAACGGCGCGGCGGATAGACACCGGGACCGAGAATGCGGCGTATCCGAGAGTTGGTATCGATGCCGTCGGTAACGCCATTGCGGTTTGGCCGAAAGCCGGGGCGATTTGGGCAAGCCGCGGAGTTGTGGCTGGAACTTGGGCCGCGCCGCAGCGAATCGAAGGGACAACCTCCCCCAACGGCTGGCGAGAAGTAGTCGTGCACGACGACGGGGACGCGGTGGTCGTCTGGACGGCCTCGCCGAGCGATCTTGTCGCCGCGCGGTTCTCACCGTCAACGGGATGGAGCTCGCCAATCGTTGATTCCATCAGTTCAGGGTGTACCTACCCGGATCTCATCGATCTTTCGGAATCGGCTCCGGGCGCGATCTTTGTGTCATGGAGCAGCCTAAACAAGGTCTGTGCGCGAAAGTTCACGACACCCGGCGGCTGGGGGACAGAAATCGCGATGAGCCGCCAAGCGGGAGGCCAAGCACGACCGAGAGTCGGAGCAAGTTCCGATGGTATCGCGATTATGTTGGCGCCCGAACTTAACAGCACCACCGGCAAGGATGACCTTGTTGCCTACAGGTACAACCCGGGGAGTGGGTGGAGTGCAGGACTTCTGCTCGCCGAAGATGCTTCCGGCGAGACCGCCGTCACGCTCCTACCCGGCGGCGATGCAATGGCTGCGTGGATGCACCACGAAGGCACCATCCAACAGACATGGGCGAGCCGCTACGCTGCAGGCACCGGCTGGGAAACCCCTGTTAGCCTTAGCGTTGACGGCTTCGGGGACGATCCCGCACGACTTTCTGAGAGCACTGACGGTTCGGTCTTCTTGGTCCTGAACCGCCAGAACGCCATGGAGGAGGGTGTGTTCGTGCGCCGTTTTGCTGCCACCCGCGGCTGGAGTGAGGGTTCCCGGATCGGGCCAATGGGAGCCAACATCATCAACGCCCAGAGCCTCGCCGTCGATGCGAGCGGCAACGCTGTCGTGGTGTGGGCGCAGATTCAGGACTCGCACACGCGCGTATGGGCCAGCCGCTACGGGCAGTAGAAGGCCGAATAGGGACGTCCCCACGGGCCGAGGCCCTGGCGGACATGCCACTCGACCGCCGTCATTCTCCCGTTCCCTGACCCCCGCCCCGTGGCTTCGGGATGTCGTTTGCGAGATCGATCCGGGACTCTCGGTCGGGCTCACCGACCACCTCGGCTTTGGTCGCGAGTCGCTCCGCCTGGCGCCTCGCCATGGTGGCCTTCACGTCGTTGTAGAGGGTGTCTTCCAGAGTCGAGAGGTCACCGAATGTACCCGGAGGCAATGAGGCCTCAAACTCTTCCAGAGAGATCTCCCCGTTAGAGAACAACAGGATCGCAACTTCCCTGGTCAATGGCCCCCGTGACAACGTGGCGCGCGGTGCGGCTGCGGACCTCTGCTCGACGCGACACGGGGGCGGCTTGTTCACCTCTCCGGGGTGCGTCCAATCGTGCGTGGGCTCTGAGTCCTCGGGCGTCGGCTCCCAGAGGACGTATTTCCTCAGACATTCTAGACGCTTTCGTTCAATCCTGTCGGAGGTAAGGCCCCGCTTGATCCTTGGGTTGGCCTCTATTGCTTCTTGGAAACGTCGGCGCAACTCCTTCTCGGTGATGATCTCCTCCTTGCGCGCGATCACGACTCCCCACAACTCGAGATCCGCCGGCGCGGGGTCCATGAACTCCTCGCCCGCGCCGGAATGCAGCTGCCAGCCCTTGCTTGTGACCAGGGCACTCGGTGGCTTGATGGTGAAGGCTCGGGCTTGCCGGGGCGGCTCCGCGGCCACAGAAGGGGCCATTGCCAGGGTATGTGCCGCCAGTGGCGCTGCGGTTGCCATCAACCCCGGGACTTCGATGGTGTCGCCGAGATAGACAACCGGCGTCTTCTCATCTGTCATGAACGTTGGGACCGGCGCAGTCGTGGGGCGTGCGTTTGTGCCTTTAGGAACCGGCTTCCGTTGCGGAGTGTCATCCTCACTCTTGCCGGCGTCAGTCGTGCGGCAGCCTTCCTGCACCATAAGGCAGAGGAACCCGACAAATAAGCCAAGCACGCCGAGGAGAGCATCAATCGCGTCCACGATAGCCATGAACACCCCCTAGACTGCGTGGTGTGGTCAACGCACCTACATGCGCTTACCTGTAAGGTGCCGAATCAGATCTGAACTGTCCATGAGTTTCTACGTTCAACGGAGTTGGGGCGCTGGCGCCTCCGTGCGACCCCCGGGGTCGTGGTACTGCTGGCGGTCGTTGCGGACGGCTCTAAAAGTGCAGAGTCTTCGCCCCAGAAGCCGGCCGCGCGAATTGGATCCGAGCCTAAATGCCGCCGCAAAGTCACGTCGCCGCGGAGTGGCAAAAACCCTGCGCCCTACCCCGCCGCCTTCGCCGCCCCATACATCGGATTTGCATCGGCCTTACCCGCAAACTCCTTGTCGGTGCGGTAGTCGAGCCGCTGCAGTAGGTAGGGCGGTTGCCCTTGTTCCAAGACGATGACCTTGTCGTTCTTCTGGCGCCGGATCTCGTCGGGCATCAGCAACAAACGCCCATGGTGCGCCGCAGTGGTCCCCTGCGACTTTGACCCAGTCTTGCCAATGGCATCGGGCGCCGACTTCGAGGAGTTCTCGCTTGCCACCGTGATGGTTTCGGCGCCGACCGCCTCGGAAAGATACCTCGCCGTGAACTGGTCCTGGGTGCCAAACGCCTGGAGCGTGGTGTTGGCCACGAACGTCTCCCACTTCATGTAGACGCTCTTGAGCTGGCTCAAATCCTGAACGAAAAGCCACAGCCAAGCGCCGTATCCCGCGACAAGGGATATGGCATCTTCCACCGCGTTCATGCGCCCAAGCTGGGGGAACTCATCGAGCAGAAACGTTACCGGCAGCTTGGGTTGTCCCCTCACCCGCATAACACCTCGCAGTGCCAGATAGACGATCGCCCGGACGTACCGACTCTGCGAACGCAACTTGTCTGGCGGCATCACCAGGTAGACGGTCGTGAGCTCCGTCTTGAGCGTTCCGAAGTCGACTTCCGACCGCCTTGAGTTCTCCACGATGCGAGGGTCGTCCAGAAAAGCCGTGTGCCGCTGCGCCGTAGAGAACACCCCAGAACGCTCTTTGTCCGCCTTCTGAAGTGTAGTCCTGGCCGTACGAGCCACGATGCCGAACGCCGTGTCTGTATCCTGAGAAAGAAACTCAAGCGTCGCCTTGAGCTCGTCTTCGGAGAGCGTCAGGATTTCGCGCAGCCGGCCCGGGTGCCTCTCGGATTCTGGAAGACTTGCGACGTGCAGCAACAACCCCTGAAGCAGCGTTTGTGCCGAGTCATCCCAAAAGGAATCCTCACCAGAACCGCGCACGACGAGCATCTCGGCGAGCGCCGCGGCTTCAGAAACACACTCCGGGGAACGGACATCCAACCAGTCAATCCAATTCACCGACCTGCTCGGCAGCCCCGTGACGCCGAACGGGTCGATCACAGAAACCTTCTGCCCCATCGCAGCGCGACGCTTAGCCGTGACCGCCGCATTCTCGCCCTTGATGTCGACACAGAACACCGAACCCGGATAGTCGAGAAGATGCGGAATGACGCACCCTACCCCCTTGCCGCTTCTAGTTGGCGCACAGGTCAGGACATGCCGGCGAGTGCGTAACTTTGGATCGTACTGCAGCGACAAGCCGGCATCGAAACGCCCGAGGGCCAACCCACCCGGCTCACCCTGCTTGTTGAGCATCCCGGCGTCGGCAGCGTTCGACATAGTCCCCCAAAACGCCGTTCCGTGTGACTCGGATTCATCGCGCTTCTTCTGACCGGAGCGCGCGACTGCGAAAGGCCCGACGAACAGAAACGCTCCGAGAAAGACGGCGGCAAGACCGAAGAACATGACAATCAACGGGCCCAAGACCATGTTGCGTGCCGTCTGCTCTGACGCCCATGTCGATACGCCTTGAGGCACCGCAGTGACCTTGGCAGCGACCGCCACCCTACCCGACTCCAACGCAGCTACAATCCGGCTCTCGCTGTTACTCGTCGCGAAAACGGAGACCGCGAAGTTGAGAACGAGGGCAAGAACGACAACTATCCACGGCAGCCACACAAGTCGCTCTCTGCCCGCTGCGCGAAGGTCTGGCAGCATCCGCGACCACAAGACACCGGGGCCACTCCACACGAGCCACACCAGCGCCTTGATTGGTGCTAGGGCAACGCGTGAAGCAACCGCAGCCGTCACTGTTGGGCCGGACCTTGGCTACCAGGGTTTGTGGGTGCGTCTTTGATCGGCAGACCCAACGCCTCGCGGTCGATCTTGCGTTGAAACTTTCGCCCTGCCTTCTGGCGGATGGTCTTAGCGAACTCTTCGTCCTTCTCGACCATCTCCTCGATGAGCGTTCCCCACAAGATGAGACGCCGAGTGCGCATCTTGCGTTCGTCTTCTTTTGCCTTTGCTTCGAGCTGTTCGAGTCGAGCCTTTAGCTTGTCGATCTTCTCGGTTGTGTTGACCATACCACCCAATAACAAGAGCTTGACACCCGGTCAAGCAGAGCCCAGAATCCACGAAGTGCGCACTTATACGTTGCTACGCAACGTCAGTGCGAAACCGCAGACAACAATGGCCATATATCACCTTCACGCCCAAGTGATCTCGCGAGGCAAAGGCCGGTCGGCGATAG
Organism: Myxococcota bacterium; assembly: GCA_022703175.1. Classification (GTDB taxonomy): domain Bacteria; phylum Myxococcota; class XYA12-FULL-58-9; order XYA12-FULL-58-9; family XYA12-FULL-58-9; genus JACRCV01. The sequence continues at coordinate 5,280 of JAKLEG010000077.1, forward strand.
CGGCAGCCGCTTACCGTGCCGCCGAGACCATCCGCGACGACCGCACGGGCCTCGTGCACTCTTACGAGCGCAAGGAAGGTGTCGAACACAAGGAGATCCTGGCGCCAGAGGGCGTGCCGGATTGGGTGCACACCCGCGCTGAATTGTGGAACCAGGTTGAGGCCGCCGAGCACCGCAAAGACGCCCAGGTCGCGCGCGAGATGGTGGTCGCCCTACCCGTCGAGCTGAACAAAGACCAACAGGTGGAGCTCGTGCGCGACTTCGTGCGTGAGCAGTTCGTTAAGTGCGGCATGGTCGCGGACCTGAACGTGCATCGCGACAATCTCGAAAACCCGCACGCCCATATCATGCTCACGATGCGCACCATCGGGCCCAACGGGTTTGGCCGCAAGGTGCGCGAGTGGAACTCCACGGAGAGTTTGTTGACCTGGCGTGAGGAGTGGTCTGTCGCGGTCAATAGGCACCTGATGCAGGCGCAACGCGACGTGCGTGTGGACCACCGGAGCTTTGAAGCCCAGGGCATCGAACTGACACCGACCAAGAAGATCGGCATCAGCCAAGAGCAACACGCAACAGAAAACCGCGACGTGATTCGGGAGAGGCTCGCTCGGCACGACGCCATTGTTTGGTCCAACGGTGAGGCCATCCGGTTGAACCCGAGCCTGGCGCTCGATGCAATCACGAGGCAGAAGGCAACCTTCACTGACGGAGACCTCGCCTACTGGCTGAACCCTCACACGTTGGACGCGAAGCAGTTCGACCGCTGCATGGCCTCGGTGTTGGCCAGCTCGGAAATCGTCAAGCTCAAGGATGCCAGTGGCGCCGAAAGAATGACGACGAAGGAGATGCTGCAGGTTGAGAAGGACCTGCTCAGCAACGTGGCGTTGATGCGCCAACGTGCCTCGCATCAAGTAGATGACGTCTATGTCCACCAGGCTCTCGGCGCGCACGAGAAGTTGAGCGGCGAGCAGCGTGCCATGGTCACCCACGTTGTGCAGGAAAGCGGCGACGTAGCGGTTGTTCAGGGTGTTGCCGGTGCTGGGAAGAGCTATGCGCTTTCTGCCGCGCGGATCGCTTGGGAGGGTCAGGGTTACCACGTGGTGGGCGCGGCGCTTTCAGGCAAGGCAGCAGAGGGCCTCGAAGTCTCGTCGGGCATTGCGTCTAGGTCGATCCATTCGTGGGAGGCATCCTGGCGCAACGACCGCAGCCGTCTGACCGATCGCGACGTCCTGGTGGTCGACGAAGCGGGCATGGTTGGCACTCGGCAGATGCTGAGAGTCATGGAGGAGGCAAAGCAGGCGGGTGCCAAGGTTGTTCTGGTCGGTGACATTCGCCAGCTCCAGGCCATCGAAGCAGGGGCGGCGATGCGGCTGGTCGCAGATCGTGTTGGGCAAGTCTCGCTCGGCGAAGTGCGGCGCCAGGAAGTCGAGTGGCAACGGAAGGCCTCTGAGCAATTGGCCCGTGGCGATGTGGCGCCTGCGTTGAAAGCCTATCAAGCAGCCGGTCATGTTCACGGGTACGGCAAGGTTCGCGAGGCCGAGGCCGGCATGGTTGCGCGTTGGGATGAGGCACGACGCGAGGCACCCCACCACTCCCACTTGATGCTGGCCTTCAAGCGGGAGGAAGTGCGCAGTCTGAACGAAGCAGCTCGTGGCCTAAGGCACCTGAACAAGGAGCTGGGTGAGGACCACTTGGTGCTGACAGAGCAAGGGGCGCGGCACTTCGCCAAGCATGAGCGCATTGTCTTCACGAGGAACGACCGTCTGCTTGGCGTCATGAACGGAAGTCTTGGGACGGTCGAGGCCATCCGGGGCAACATCATGACCGTGCGGCTCGATGGTGACGAAAAGAAGCAAGTGGTCTTCGACGTTCGTGAGTACAAGCATCTCGACCACGGTTACGCGGTTACGGCGCATAAGGCGCAGGGAATCACCGCCGACCAGGTGCATGTGCTCGCTTCGCGTTCGTACGATCAACACGTGGCCTATGTGGCGCTGTCGCGGCATCGAAAACAGGTCGACCTGCACTGGGCTACGGAAGAATTCGGTGGTGGCTTTGAGCACCTGCAAAAGATGTTCGGCCGCGAGCGCATGAAGGACGTGGCACTCGACTATGAGCAAGTCGAGAAGGACAACCGGGCGCTCTTGGCGAAACATGAAAGGGAGCCGATGTCTCCCAACGAGCTTGCGAACATGCGCGACCGACTCGTGGAGCTCGAACGTGCGGCGAAGGAAAGCCCCGTTGCCGCCGAAGCTCTCAAGCACGTGCGCCAGGAATATGAGGCAGCCAAAAACGAGATGCAGGCGCGTCTTGAAACCCGTGCCGCCGAGTTGAAGTCAGAACGGGGCCCAGGGCGGGGACGGGGTCTGGGCGAGGAATAGGATCGTTTTTGGCGCCTGGGGGTAGTGCAGGTATTCGGCGGCTCGGAAAACGCGCAGGAAGGCGTTTGTGGCAGTTTTCGATCTGGCGCTTCCCAGAAAAGCCAAACACCCTCAGATCCGACGAAACGTGCCAAAAATACGTATTAGGGGTATAAAATATACCCGTAACACGGAAATGTGGCCAGTTATGAAGCCAGTTGATTACTTTGCCAGCCATTCGGTCTTCCGCTTCGAGGACTTCTCTTTGGCGCATCGCGAGGGCGGCCGACGCAAGCCGTCGACCACCTTGGCCGTTCTGAAGCAGCACGTGCGAGCTGGCCATCTGCTTCGAGTCCGGCGGGGGTTGTATGCGACCGTTCCGAGGGGGGTGTTGGCCAGCGAGGTTGTCGTCGACCCGTTTGTTCTGGCCAGTGCCGCTGCACCCGATGCGGTTGTGGCCTACCACGGTGCCTTGCAGTTTCATGGCAAGGCCTACTCCCTTTCGCGCCGACTTCAGTTTCTCACCGCCACACGTGCCGAGAGTTTCGAGTTCAGAGGCTCCGAGTTTGTGCCCGTTTTGGTCCCAGCCACCCTGCGCACCCTGCCCGACTTTGGCGGTGGCGTATTGCGTGAGTTTAGGAACCGCTCGGCAGTTCAGGTTACGACCTTCGAGCGAACTCTGGTCGACGTCCTTGATTCTCCGCGGCACGGTCTCGGATGGGAGGAGATCGGGCGTTCGTTGGAGGCCGTCGAGTTCTTCAAACTGGATCCGCTGATCGAGTACGCGTTGAAGCTCGGCTCGGCCACCACCGTGGCGAAGGTTGGCTTCTTCCTGGAGCAGCATCGGCAACAGTTCATGGTCGAGGACCACCACCTGGATCGACTCAGGGAGCGCGCACCCGCCTCCCCTGTCTACCTAGACCGAGGCAAGCGTGCGCCGGGAACGCTGTTTCGCAAATGGAACCTGATAGTTCCTGACGACGTATTGAACCACACCTGGGATGAGCAGCTCTGACGGTAGCGGTGAGGTCGCTTGAGCATGATGTGGGGTATGGAACCTGCCTGTAACCCGAGCCCCGACTAAGCCACGGAACGACCGGCGGTTGGCGCGCGCTTTCCGAAATCGGAAATCCGAGATCAGAAACTTCTAATGAAATGGCTACGCGTTCTATGGGAGTACGCCATGATCACCAACGACGATGACCACCCGCGGAATCACGCGGTGCTGAATTGGGGCTCCGGTTGGCGCTTCTCTCCTGTCTATGACCTGGTCCCGACAAACCGCGTCGCCCATGATGAGCGGCATCTATCGCTGGATGTCGGGTCACATGGCCGAGTCGCTTCAAGAGAGAGCATTCTCTCGCGATGCGAGATGTTCAGGTTGTCAGCGGAACGCGCCAGCGCAATCCTCGAGTCTGTCGAGACCGCGGTGCGTCGCTGGCAGGTGTTCTTCAAGCGTGCCGGCGTTACCGACACCGACCTAACCCAGTTGGTTGGCGCTTTTCTCTATCCCGGCTATGCCCGCGAGGGTTTTGACCGGCGCTGACAAGTGTGACCGATTTCGCGTTTCCGATTTCCGAAATACACCTGCCCTGCCCTGCTCTAGCTCAGTCGCCAGTGCATCGGCGGGCTCTTAGACGCGCTTTGGTTATGCCCACGCAAGCGCCCCGCCCTGTCGGTGCCAAGAACTGCTTGTTGACGGCCCTCGGTTCTAGGCTGGGGTAGTTTTCCGATTTCGGAAATCTGATCTCATCTTTTAACCCGCGACTCTTGAAGCGAGGTGGCTTGTCTTTTCCGAAATCGGGCATCGGATATCGGATCGGCGATGGCAGGCATATCTTCTTTCGGGTTTCCGATGTCGGAAACCCGATTTCTGTTGTCGGTTATCGGCGTTCGGAAGTCTTATGTCTGACATCGGAATGCCGAAAGCCGATACGCGAAAGGAGATGACCGAAAGATGATTTCGGGTTTCGGAAAAAATATTGACGAAAGCCGATATCCGTTTTAGGTTCTCCGAATTCCGATACCCGTTTTCGGAAGTGAAGGAGGGGCAGTGAAACAGATCATCTCGGTCATCCAGCAGAAGGGCGGGGTAGGAAAGACAACCCTAGCCGTTCATCTGGCTCACGAGTTTCGACTGCAGAACCCCGGGATGCGCGTGGTGGTAGCCGACGCCGACCCGCAACAGAGCGCCTACAAGTGGGTCACCCGTGGCAATGCAAACGGCAGCAACGGCGTAACCGCCGTTTTGGTTGCCGCAGACGGGGATGGCAAGACACTGCGCCAGGAGCTCGAAGCCATCCAGGCCGACCTGGTCATTCTCGACCTACCGCCGGCCATCGAGAGTGTCTCTTTGCGCGCTGCCCTATATGCTGACGTGATTCTTGTGCCCGTTGGAGCCAGCGCGTTGGACATCGAGGCAGGGCAGGCCGCGATCAGTGTTTGCAGAGATGCAACCACGATGGACAAGACCAAGACCTACCTCATCGTCCCGTCCAAGATACGGCAGAGCACCGCCGCCGGGCGAGAGCTGTCGACGGTTCTCTCTAGCTGGGGTCCGATCGCGAAGACCAGTATCGGTTTGCGTGTAGCGCTTGCCGACGCCGCCACGGGCGGCCACGGAATCTGTGATTTCGCGCCGAACAGCCCAGCTCATCAAGAAATCACCGCACTCGCAGCCGAGGTTGCGGAACTGCTCAGGAGGAAAGCCAATGGCAGCGCCCAAACGGCTATCGCTAGCTAACATCGCAAGGGAAGACGCAGAGCTCGACGCGGTAGCGGCAAATCCAGCGGCCGTCGTGGTTCCACCTGTCTCGACCGGGTCGACACCCGCACCAAGTGTTGGACCGGCCGCATCGCAACCCCCTCAGGCGGCAGCTCCTGTCCGAATTCGGAAATCCGATTTCGTAAAAGTGTCAATTACCATGCCGCCGGAGATGTTTGATCAGCTCGAAGACCTTGCGCGCGCGCGACGCAAGCGCAAGCAACCCCACATGGTCAGTGACCTCGTGCGAGAGGCCATTGCCCGTTGGCTGCCCGAACAGTCTAAGTAGACATCACCTATCAATAGCACCAGCTTTGCCGTCGCCGACGAGTAGCGCTGCGCACGGTACTGCACAGCCACTGGATACGCGGTGCCGGCATTCCAAGCCGCATCCTAGGGCAACCCACCACGGCCCCCGCGGGTACTCCGTTCAGAATCCAAACTCCCGAGCGAGGGGAAGGGCGCTTGGCCTTCTCACGGCGGCCAGCCTACGTCGTGCATGATTATGACCGATATTTTTAAAAACCAACATAACCTGTGACTTATTATCACCCCTTCTGTTATTATCGGTCACAATGCACGCAACGGCAACTGACCTCCGCGACGCCTTCTGGGGTTCTCCACCAGAACTCCCGTTTGGTGTACGCCTGGAGCGCCACGAACCCATCGTCGCCTCCCGACGCGGGCCTGGCGGAACAACGGTCTACGATGTCCTGCGCCTCACCACCCCAACTGCGACCGTCGAGCTCGTCGCTGGCTACCAAACCCGCCTTCTGGCAGGGCACATCGCCAAGCTTAAAGCACAACTCGACTCCCTCGCCGCTCAGAGGCGGGAACGCAGCGCAACCACCGGCCTGGCCATCGTGCCGGCCATCATTACTGACGCCGCCAAGCCCTCGGTGATCGAGGCCTGCAAACGCGAAAACGTAGCGCTCTTCGACCAGAGAGGCACCGCAGTCGTTAGCGCGCAGGGCGTGTTCGTTCACGTCGAAGGCAGGGGAGTCGTCGAGCGCCCGTGGCGCGGTCGGCTCTTCTCCGGCAAGGCGAGCCGCCTGATCCGGCACTTCCTCACCAACGTGGCCTTTGAACCGACCGCCGGGCCGCATGCGGTCCGGGCCTTAGCCGCCAGGTGCGATGTCAGCTACGTCTACGCCAACGCCGTTTTGACGAAGCTCGAACGCGACGGCTTTCTGGAGCGCAAATCACCTCGCAGCGGGTTCCACCTCAAACGACCCGTGGACCTTCTCCGTGCATGGCTCGACTCGGGCGAGCGAACAGCCGTTGCAGTCGAAGGGTTCTACGCACCAGCTACTGGCGCCGAAGCCCTCGCCGCCGGAGCTGCCAGCCTTCTCCGAACCGCCGGAGTGGCGCCGCTCTTCTCGCTCGCCAGCGCGCTCGACTCTGACCAACTCCACGTCGGCGGCCTTCCTCACGGTGTCTATTGGACAGGTGAGCTCGCGCAAGTCATCAACGCGTTCCAGTTGAAGAGGGTAACCCCGCACAACTTCCTCGTCCTACGCCCAGACCCTCTCGTTTGGACATCTGCAGGCGGCATCGTGCCGCCAGACGACGCAGCATCACCGCGTCGCCGAGTCTCGCTCCCGCAACTTGCCGCCGACTTCGCAACCCTTCCGGGACGCGGCAGGGAACAGGCTGACTTCCTCGTGGACATCTTCGCCAAACGTCTTCCTTACCGCCTGGATGAGCCGTGAACGACGCCGCCCATTTTGAGGCCATCCTCACCCAGCTCGGCCGGCTTCTAATCGACCTCAAACTTACGGGCGTGGACGTCGTTCTCATCGGCGGCCAAGTGATCTCGATTGAGGCAATGGCAGCAGGGCGCCCAGGCGTCATCGCCGTGGAGACCCCGACGGGCGTTGTCGTGCCGCGCGGTTACTCAATGGAGCCCGACCTTCTGTTTGATGTAGAGGACGCCGGTGCGCGCGGCGAGGCTATTGTCGACGCACTCCGAGCCAACGGATTCTCCAGGATACGGCCATACCGCTGGCTCAAGACCCTCGACACCGGTGACATGCTCGTAGATCTCTTCGTTCCACCTGACCTTGACGCTGCGCAGAACCCTGGCGGTTTCACCGTCCTACCTCGGGGAGATCTGGCGCTATCTCGGGCCACTGCTCGACATCTTCGGGTGGGAACTTCGGCCATCGATATCAAAGTCCCGGATCCCGTCGGCTTCCTGGCGATGAAGATCGAGGCGAAGGAACGACTTCGGCCACAGCAGACCAAGGACAGCTTCGACATCTACGCGTATGTCGCGTTGAAGGGACCAAGTACAGTTGGCAAAGCCCTGCGAACATCGCGAGAAGGAGACACGCTGCGCGCCGCACTTCGCCGGTTGTTTGGCGAACCCAAAGCACCAGGCGTTAGCGACGTCTTGAGCTACGCCGGAACGTTGGAGACAACGGAAAAGGAGCTGCTAGCTAGGGCCGTAGTCGACCTCTTCGACGAGGTGAACCGCATCTCGGCCGCTACTTCCGGCACAGTTTCGGAGAGATGAAGACGCCATGGCCTCTTCCAGCAAAGACCGACCCGCGTAGCCAAGAAGCTTCTGGACGCCGAAAACGCCTTCCACGCAGCCCAGCGCAGCAAGGAAGCCGAGCACTCAGACGACTCCTGTGCCGCCTTGGCAGAGGCCGAACGCACGCTCGAAGCGCTTGAGTCCTGGGCCGAGCAGCTGAGCAGCGGCGTTGTCCTGAACTAGCCGGCTTTCAGCCCTCCACGACAATCCAGGCTCAACCCAGACCGAGAATGGCGTCGTACCGGCTTTTGGATAGGTCGCCCAACCTTTGACTGCCGCGTGCGCTACCTTTACCTTCCCCGGGGTGTCTCGCTTTGTCCGCTCTCGCCTGTTGCGGTTTGGCCTCGGGCTGACGGCGATCCTCGTCGTGCCGTTGGTGCTCTCAACGCTGGTCTTCCCGCCCCACAATGGCCGCATCAGCTACACCAGGCTTGAGCTCTTCGTCGTCCTGGTCCTCCTCACCGCCGTTGTCACCGCGACCGTCGGCGGAGTCCGGAGCGCCGTGCAGTTGGTTTTCGGCTGGCTCCGATCGACGCGCGCTTCGCCCACCACGGCGAGGCTCTGGGCTTGGGGTTGGGTGGCGATCGGCGGCCTGTGCGGTTGCGCTGCCATCTATGGCCGCTACGGCGAGCCCTACTGGATCGAGGTCACGACTCACGAGTTGCCTCTGGCCGGCGTAAGGGAGCGAGTGCGGTTGGTGGTCCTGACCGACATCCATAGCGACCGTCGCTTCGACCTTGATAGGCGGATCGCCGCCACGGCCACTGCCGCCGATGCCGACGTGGTGGTGTTTCTCGGCGACGCGCTGAACGACCACAAGCGACTCGAGCCGTTTAGGGAAGGCTTGACTGCTGTGCGAGCTAAAGTCGCCAAGCTCGCCATCCGCGGCAACTGGGACGTATGGTACTGGAGCCGTCTCGACCTCTTCGCCGGCACCGGATTTCGCGAACTCGAAGCCGACAGCGTTACCCTTGAGGTCGACGGCACGCCGCTCAGGATCGTCGGCCACACCTGGGAAGACGCCTGGACCCCAGAAACCGTAGCCGGACCTCAGCCGCCCTTCGACGGCGTGACAGTGATGCTCTATCACTCCCACGACTACGCCGAGGTCGCGGCCACTCGCGGCGTCGATCTGTACCTGTGCGGTGACACACACGGCGGTCAAATCGCTCTGCCCGGATGGGGCCCGCTTTTCGCTATCGGCCGATTTGGCAGTCGCTACGCCCGCGGCTGGTACGACGTTGGCGGGATGCGGCTCTTCGTTAGCCGTGGTCTCGGGGTTGAGCGCGGAGTGCCCCTGCGCTTTTCGGCTCGACCCGAAATTGCCGTCATCGACCTCGTGCCTTTGACGCGAGACTGACCATGACCCGTGTCGCAAGGGCTGCGGCCGTCGCGACCTGTGCCTACCGCAAACCCCATCGGGCGATAGACGGCGAGTCCTGGGCGCACCCGGAGCTCGCGCAAGTCGTAAACGCGTTCCAGTTGAAGAGGGCCACCCCGCACAACTTCCTCGTCCTACGCCCAGACCCTCCCGTTTGGACACCAGCATGCGGTATCGTGCCGCCAGACGACGCCGCGGCGTTGTCCTAAACTAGCCAGTTTTAGGTCCCTGCCGTCGTGCCAACCCATGGGCCTGAATTCAGCAGGGTAGGGCTCTGACCTAGCCCGAGGCCGCCCCTCGCCACCAGCAGACTGACCTTGGCTAAAGATGGTCGGGTAACCTATTGGCCAAAAGTGAAATGGGCAGACGGCTCGACGTGCGTCACCTTCGAGCCGTCGGCACCACTATCCGGAACCCTATCCTAGTCTCGAAAACAATCCTGGCGGCGAATAGCGTAGAGATGATTTGTGAGGCAACCCGCGGGATCCGTACCGACTTCGCGTGGAGGCGAACATGACCGAAGAAGAACTCAACCAGGCGCTCGACGCGGCGGGCGATCAGGTGCTGCAGTGCGCGCAGGGGGCTATCACCCTGGACGAGTTTCTGGTCTGCTACCGGGACTTCTTCGACGCCTATGCTCTCGACGGGCATGAGTCCTCCACAAGTGAGCGGGAAATCCTCGCAAAGCACCGCGCCCAGATCGAGCTGCACCGCCGGGTCCGGGACGAGATCCTCTACCGAATCACGTCGGAAGAGTACGCGAGCAATCCCGAGTACGTTCGCCGAGGCTTCATTGGACCGGCTGAGGCTAAGACGCGCCTAGGTCAACTCGCTGCCGAATACCTAGGGAGCCACGAGACTTGCGGCCAGCGCCCCTAGGTCCCTGTTAGTAGGAGCGCTCATCGACCCGGAACCCTCTCCGACCGAACCGCAACAAACATAACCGTCCGATTTTACGTCGTTTTCAATCGCCGCCGCTCCCGGGTAGTGGTGTCGTCGGCGAAGTGAAGACATAACTCGGTTTTAGCGTCGGTTTGAGATGCCCTATTGGGCCTTCATGCCACCTAAGCACACCACTATGAGTCTTTCGTGAAGGTTAACTGACGATGCAGACCGCCGAGTTGCTGCCGTTGATAGAGAGCCTGACGCATCCTCCGGTAATTGAACTGGCAGACTCCCTGAGCCCGGAGGTGAGGGACGATCTCATGAACGCCCTGCGTCATCTTGGTTTCCACGTGTTTGCGATCAGGTTGAGCGGTCGCCAGGCCAACTTCGAGGCGCTGCTTATCGAAGAACTCGACCACGGGTTCCGGTTCCCCGACTACTTTGGCGAGAACTGGAACGCCGTGGATGAATGTATCAATGATCTCAGCTGGTTGCCGGCCACGGGTTATTGCTTCTTCCTGTCAACTCTTGGGAGCGTATCCGCGCACTCGGCATCCGTGATGAAGTTGTTGTTGACGGTAGTAGCGGACGCCTCGGCCCAGTGGGCGCAAAACGGAAGACGTTTCTGTGTCGTGGTTGAGCGCTGAATCGACCAGGAAATGGGGGGCATCGTCAATCAACACTATGTGCGCCAGGCAAAGCCTGGCGCACCTAAGGTTCATGGACGATGGGCTCGCGCTTGAGTGAGGACCATACTCGAAACCATCGACTCCGTTCGGTTTGCCGCCTAAGTGAGCGGAGTCCTCGGCGATGACTACATATCGGTTGGTGGCTGCCCGTCTTTTCCTCGTTCTGGCCGTTGTTGTGCTGTGCGGCTGTGATCCTGTTTGGCGGGTTGGCTTTGAAGTGGGGACGCTCGATTCCCAAAGGGTCCAGTGCATCCAGGACTCGATCGGGCGTGACCCTGCCGTTGTCGTGACCAACGTTCGTAACGTGCCGGCACGAACGGTGCTGCTCTTGCAGGGCTGCCAGACGGTGGGATCCCGAACCATTCGTTCATTTAACGTTGGATCGTGGTCCGGGGCTCTTGTTGTTCACACCGAGGCAGCAACACCGCGGGTTGAACTCTTCCTGTCTGCAATCGGCACGCTTAGCGAGTTCGAGTCCCAGGCACCTGCAGCGGTTGTGGAGCCCTTATATGATCGGCTCACTGAGTCTTGTCAGCTGCCGTCGAGGGAGGCCGTTCAGCCGATCTGCGATCACTCGGTGTGTAGGTCGCAGTCAAAGCGATGAACGGTCTCGCTGATCGCGTCCGATCCGCCAAGCCGCCCCCGGTAGCGTAAAGTTTTTGGTGTCTGGCCCCTTGAGCCCGACAGGGCAAAGGGAGCAAGAAAGTGATAATCCGAGACGGCCTGATGAAGCTGGTAGTCAAAGTTCATGACGTGGTTGAGCTGGCAAAA
>JAKLEG010000770.1 GCA_022703175.1 Myxococcota bacterium
AGCTGTTGTTCGCCGAGGTGCGCCTGGACGGCGACCGTGTGCGCGTGCTCGCGGTGTTGGTGAACGACAAGCAGGTTCTGCGGGTCGGCAAAACCACGTTTTCCTACGACTCCAAGATCGAAACCTACACCCGCGAGCTAGAAGTTTTTGTGCGGAATAACTTTGGGCCGCAGGTGGTGGCCGCAGGGGACGAGGGTGCGGCGGCACAAGATGGCGGCTTGGTGCATGCTGGGGGCGGCGAGTGCATGGGGATGTCGTGCCGTCGTTTTAAAACCGTGGTGTTAGCGGTGGGAGCGGGCGGCGGTGTGCTGTTGGGCGGTATCGGCGGTTTGCTTGACTATATGGCTTACAGTGCCAACAGCGACTATATGAGCACGCCGCAGGTCAGCCCGGATTCCGAAGCGTACAAATCGTCGGGAAAAAAGAAGGCGCTCATCGGCGATGTCTTGATTGGCGTCGGGGTGGCGGCGATTGCGGCAGGTGTCGGTACGTACTTGTTTTGGAATCCGGCACCGAGCACGTCTGAGGTGGTAAACTCTAAAAGTTCGGGCTGGAGCCTGGGCGCGCTGCCCGATCGCGGTGGTGCGACCGTGTTTTTGCTGACCGACTTCTAGAGTACTAGGGGCGGATGTGAGGAAGGTGCCATGAAGCTCTGGTCCATCAGTTTGCAGGCGGGCATGTGGATGGCAACTGCACTGTCGGCCTCGGGGTGTTCCCTTATCCTCGATTGGCCAACCGAGGGACTGGATTGCGACAAACAAAAACCGGCATCGGAGCGGTGCCTCGAAGGCTACTCCTGTCTCTCCGACAAGTGTGTGGCCGACGGTTCGTTGGGGTTGAACGAGACATGCAGTGACGACGTGCAGTGCGCTGACATCAAACCCACGATCTGTGGCACCCGTCCTTCCACCTGTCGCGAGGCCTGCTCGTCCTACTATTCGTCGGCGAGCTGCCAAGGTGGGCAGTTCTGCCGGCCCGAGCAATCTCGGGACGACACGGAGGCGTGGATCGGCACCTGTATCAACAGCGAGTGCACCACCAACGAGTCGTGCCGCAGTGTCAGCGATGCCTCGCGCCAATGTGTGGCAGTGACTGCCAGCTCTAAGACGTGCCTCGCGACCTGCGAGGTCTCGGTGACCCCCAAGGCAGGGGCCGCGCCTGCAGTGGCCGACACTTGCGGCAGCGCGCAGAGCACTCAGTTGTATTGCCAGCCGATTGGGCCCAATGACGACCTGTCGTTGGTTTGCCTTCAGCGACTCGAAGCCAACGACGCATACGCACCCAGCTACGGCGCCCCCTGTTTGCTGGTCGAGAATGCCTGCAAAAAAGGGTTGGCCTGCTACAACCGTGGTTCGGGCACCAGTGGCTTTTGTCGGCGTTACTGCGACCCGCGCCAGACCACCAGCGAAGTGAATCCTGCCTGCGTCGACAACGCGGGTGCGGCGCTCGCGCCGACGCATTACTGTTGCAAGATCTTGGCTGCGGACCACCCGAGCTACAATAAAGTCGGTTTGTGCCTACCCGAGAGCTGTCAGTAAGCCTTCAGCTTGCCTATTCGGCGTCGCGGTGTTTCGCGATGTAGTTGGCAATGCGCTCGCGGTCACTGTCGGTCAGATCTAGAAATTGCAGCCCCATGCCCGGGGTACCCTTCTGTTCGTTGGCTCGCGTCGCCCAAGCCACCTTGGCGCGCACGTGGATCGGGTCCATCTCGTCAGGAATGGCGAACGTGATTTCGACCTCGTCGCCAACCTCAAGTAACAGCTCCGACTGCAAAAATGCGCCGCCCAGACTGATATCCACAGCGTCAAACAACACGGCACCGGCGTTGGGTTCACCAGCGTCCCGCACGGTGACTGTGGCATACAGTGGGCGCCTGACGTAGCGACGATCCTCGGGGCCGGGTGACATGCCTTCACCTTCGCACAAAGCTGACGGCGGGAGAATGGCCCTCCCGCCCCCGAGCGATTGCGGCATGGGTGCAGCCTGCTTGCTGGCCCAAACGTTCGCAAGTAGCCTTGCGCTATGCAGAGCCTGTCGTGGTTGTGGTTGGCGCTTCTTTGGAGCAGTGCCGCGGTCGAGCCCGAAGGGGTCGCGGTGATTCCCTTGGTTGCGAAACGGGTGCCGGCCGAAACTGTTGCGATCCTGGATGACCTGTTGCTGACAAGCATTGGCCAGGCTGGCAAGTTCCGGCCGCTCGGTGTTGGTGACATCAATGCGATGTTGGGCGTGGAGAAGGTCAAAGAGGTCAC
>JAKLEG010000771.1 GCA_022703175.1 Myxococcota bacterium
CCTGCTGGCGCCCGGCGCGCTGTTCCACGCCGAGCGGCGGCCCAGCACGCTGATGCGCATCAACTTCGCGACCACGCAGGAGGCGGGGTTTTGGCGGGTGTTTGAGCGGGGGCGGGAGGGGGTTGGCAAGTGACAGGGGCTCTGGGGAGGTGACCGTCACATATGAGCGAGCGGCGGTCAAATAGGTACAGGTACGCGTTTTCGTACCCATCGGTGCCGTTTTATTTTCGACAGCTAAAGGCTGTGATACAGCGGAAGTGCTCGCCCAGCAAATTGCAGAAAAGGGCCGCGCACAAGCTCAACCGGATCAATCAAAGACGCTCTCTGACCTGTTCGCTTAACGTTTTGCGACAATCCAGCCTTCGATGGAGGATTTCAAATGGCAGACAAACATCCGTACATGTCGGGCTCGGGCGGGATCACTCAGCTCACGACACAACTGCGACGCATGTTTCCCGCAACCGTCACGGCCGACACGCTGAAGAAGTTGGGGATCGCGCCTAACAACGAGACGTACGTTCTAAACATTCTCAAGTTCATCGGCGTACTTGATCCGGAGAACAAGAAGACTGAAGCAGCAACGACCATCTTCAACCAGCACAACGACAACGACTTCCAAGAGCGGTTCTCCGTGCTGGTGGGACAGGCATACCACGAATTGTTTGACCTGCATGGTCCTGACGCCTGGGAACTATCGACCGACAAGCTCATCGCGTTCTTCCGCAATCACGACGGTACGAGCGACATCGTCGGAAAAAGACAAGCATCCACATTCCAAGCATTGGCGCGCATCTCCGGCAAGGCCGTGGACGAGTTGGAGCCCGCAAAGTCATCTGGTTCCGGGCACACGAAAGCGGCAAGGAAGTTGACGTCGGCAAAGAAGGTAAGTAACTCCACTGCGACTACCGCTTCGCCTCCTCCTGCACCCACCGGATCCGGCGCGCCATTCCCGCCTCCCGCACCGAACGGAGGTGCTCCCAACACTGGTGGCATGGGGCTCACTGTGCGTATAGAGATCAACTTGCCACCCGGAGGTAATCAAGACACGTACGACGCTATCTTCAAGAGCATCCGCGCAAACCTGCTGAACGGGAATGACAACAGCGTTTGATCTATTTGAGCAAATCGTTCGGCACACCAGTGCGCCAGCGATATCTACACCCTCAGACGCGGCCGAACAAATCACCAGCCCGCTTCATCCTTTCGAACTTCGTAACGTCCATCCGGACATGCCTGTGAAGGTTCGAAATCTGTTCGATGATGGGCATGGTGCCGAGGCGACGTTTCATGCCTTCAAGTTTGTCGAAAAGGTCGTTCAGAAGCACAGTGGGTCGAGGGAGACCGGACGCAAGCTAATGCTGAGCGTCTTCAGCAGGACGAACCCAGTCATCAAACTCAATGGACTTGCCAACCCGAGCGAAGAGGACGAGCAAGATGGCTATCAGTTCATGTTCGCCGGTTCTGTTGCAGCGATCCGGAATCCAGGCGGACATGAAATTACCCTGAGCGACGACCCAGATGTCTGCCTAGACCATCTCGCTTTCGCATCTCTTCTGCTCCGTAGGCTCGAACGGGCGGGATACAAATGAAGAGCCACGAGTGTGGCACCCTGTGTTTCCTGCTGTGGATCGTTGCAGGCTACTTCGGATAGCGGGTGTAGGTCGGCCGCGACGGCGACGTGCTGGTCATCCTGCTGGCCGGCGGGACAAAGAAGCAGCAGCAGCGTGACATCGAGGCTGCACAGGCCCGTTGGGCGGCCTACAAACAGCGCAAACGATCAACGAGGTGAACCATGGCTCTGACACGTGACTTCAAGGAAACGGTGCTGGCGCGCGTCCAGGCCGACCCCAAGTTCCGCGATGCCCTGCTCAAGGAGGGCATCGAGGCCCTGCTGGCGGGCGACGTGGACGCCGGCAAGGCGATCCTGCGCGACTACATTAAGGCGACGGTCGGCTTCGAGCAGCTCGGCGCCGAGACTGGCTCATCGCCCAAGAGCCTGATTCGCATGTTCGGCCCGGCCGGCAACCCGCAGGCGCGTAATCTGTTCAGCGTTATCAGCCAACTGCAACGCCATGCCGGCCTGACCCTGCACGTGACGGCGCAACCGTACTAGGACATTGACGCTTTCCGAGCGCACGACCTGTTCATCTCGCTCAACGGCATGGGCTACTTCCTGCTGTCGAACCAGTACACGCTGTTGGTCAGTTGTTCACACTGTTTAGATGAAATTGACATCGCGC
>JAKLEG010000772.1 GCA_022703175.1 Myxococcota bacterium
AGCACGAGCACCGACCCATACTCATAGCTCCAGCCGGGCTCCGAGGCTCTAGCAAGCTCCATCACAAGCGCAGTGCCAACCGCAGGCAGATGCAACGGCGTCAATGCTTGCACGATCGCAGTTTGGACGCCCTCTTCCAAGCCATCCTCGCGGTGGCGGTTGGCGACCAAAGCGTCCAAAAGCTTTCCGAGTGCGCGCTCATGAGCCACGGCTCCCAAGCTACGCGCCGCATAGCTGAGCAGACGCGCATCGGCATCGCCAAGCTTGCTCGTGAGGAACGCCTCCACAAGGTCGCCCTTGCATTCCCCCAGCGCCTCGATGGCAGCCCAATTCAGGTAGTCGGGTTGGTTTGCCACCTGCATCAACACCCGCACGTCGAAGACGTCGCCACGGTGTGCCAATTCCCGCAACCCAGCACGTCGTTCGTTGAGCGGCACCCGCGTGTCCGCAAAGGCTCGAACGACAGCCCCCACGGTGGCCTCATCGGTCGCAGGCTCAGCCTGACAAGCTACCGTCGCGAGAGCCAATCCAAAAATCAAAACGCGCAACAATCCCGGGAGTAGAGTGCCCACCGGCCCCTCCTGGTTGGGTAGACCTATGTTGTACTCGGGATGTTTGCCGCTCACCATGGCAAATCTCCGCGCCAAGCGCCTGGGCCCGCTCCGCATCCACACAGCCCACATACACTTACACAGTAGACCTACAGCTACCTCGTGGGCTCATGCTCCGCCAACGCTGTCGCTTTGACCCGCTTAGCGGGCACCGGAGCCGGCGCGGCTTGGGTCGGCAAGTCACCCACCCAGGTATTGACGATGTGCGAGGCGCATGCCAGCCCGAAGGCACCGGTAACAAACATCGCCGAGCCCTCAATCATCGCGCGCCCCTCCTTGCTGTGGCGCGGGTGATGGCTTGCACAGTCGCAGTCGTTGCTGAGCGTTGTAAGTTGACGCGGCCAATGCCTTTCTTCATCAGAGTAAACCGCGGTGATTCCAAGCTTGCTGCGTCCTTTGGGCAGCCCGTGCTTTTGACGCAGGCTCTTGCGCAACTGCTGCGCCATCGGACAAACATCGGTATCGCCCAAGTCGGCGATGCGCACGCGCGTCGGGTCGGTTTTGCCCGCAGCTCCCATCGCGGAAACCACCTGCAGGCCGAGACGATGGCAAGTTACAAGCAGATGCGCTTTGGATTTGAGGCTGTCGATGCAGTCCACCACAAAGTCGTAGTAGTGAGTCTGCCCAGGCCAAGGAGAAAGGAGCAGCGCCTCGCTGTTGGCGGCCTCGTAAAACTCGCGGCGTGCGACCACCTGCGCGTCTGGATTGATGTCGCGTAGCCGCGCGGCCAACAATTCGACTTTGGCGAGCCCCACGGTGGAGGCAAGCGCCTGCAGCTGCCGGTTGGAGTTGGTGGCACAGACCTCGTCAAAATCGACCAGCGTCAAATGGCCCACGGCCGAGCGAGCCAACGCCTCGGCGGCAAACCCCCCAACCCCGCCCAGCCCAATAACGACCACTCGCGCTTGATGTAGGTGCGCCACGGCGGCTTCGCCATACAACCGTGCTAAACGATCAAAGCGACGGGGCAATCGGTGCGGCAGCTCGCCATAGGCGTCCGCGTTAACAACCGGCAGGCCCTTGGCCTTCACGGGCGAAGACTCTTGGCCGTGTGTCATCGTAGACCTCGGGTTCGTCGCAGCATCTCAGGCGACGTCGCGGCGCGCTTCATAGACGTTTCGCTACCGTTTCGCCAGTGCACATCCTCACGCCAAAGACACTACCGAAACATCATCAAGGTGGAATATCTTCTCTCGCCATTGCATTCCGGATGAGGGATGTCCAATTTTCGCAGCGGGTTTGACCCTCTCATTTATGGAGCTACCCATGTTAACGACGTTTGTCCTGGTCACGGCCCTCGCTGCCCCTGGCGCGGCCGCCGACCCTGCCCCCACTCCTGGTCCGACGGACGCAGCCCAACCGGCTGCTGAGCCGGCACCTGAAGCTGAGGCCGCAGCTCCGAACTTGGACTTCGATCTGTTTGGCGGCACGCCAGCACCCGCCGTGCCCGCCGCGCTCAATCCTGAGCTGGAAGCCCAGGTCGCCTCGCGACGCGCGCTGCTGCACACCCACCAAATCCTAGGGATCAGCACGCTCGCGGCCATGGCCATGACCACGTTGGTGGGCCAGTTGAATTACCATGACTTGTATGGCAGCGGCGGTCGTAACGGCTATTTCATGTGGCCACAC
>JAKLEG010000773.1 GCA_022703175.1 Myxococcota bacterium
CTCACCCGCGGCGAAGATCATGAAGCCAACTGGACCTGCCGGTTTGAAAGCTACGCCAAAGCCCATCCAGAGCTAGCGGCGCAATTTACCGCGGCGCTGCGTGGCGAACTGCCTGTGGGGTGGACCGAAGAGATCCCTGCCTTTACCGCAGCCGATGCGATGGCCACCCGCCAAGCCTCGGGCAAGGTGTTAAACGGCATCGCCAAGCGTGTGCCCTGGTTGCTCGGGGGCGACGCTGACTTGTCGGTGTCGACCAACACCAAGATCGCTGAGGGTGGCTCGTTTGATGGCCAAACCGGCAACGGCCGCAACATTCACTACGGTGTGCGCGAACACGCCATGGCCGGCATTGCCAACGGTATTAGCTATCACGGCGGCTTGAAGCCCTTCGTCTCGACCTTCTTTGTTTTCTCGGACTACATGCGTCCCAGCGTGCGGCTCGCGGCGATGAACCGCCTGCCGGTGGTGTACGTTTGGACCCATGATTCGATTGGTTTGGGCGAAGACGGCCCCACGCACCAACCGGTAGAGCATTTGGCGGCGTTGCGCGCGATGCCCAACATGACGGTATTCCGCCCTGCCGACCCGAACGAAACCGCGGCAGCCTGGCAAGTGGCGATGACCCACCAAGAGGGCCCGGTGGGCTTGGTGTTGTCGCGCCAGAAGCTGTCGGTATTGACCGGCATCAAGGCCGAAGATGTGGCTAAAGGCGCCTACATCCTGGTGGAGGCCAACAACAAAAAGCCCCTACTCATCTTGATGGCCACGGGCTCCGAAGTTCACCTGGCGTTGGCCGCGCGCATAGATCTAGAGGCCAAGGGCGTGCCGACCCGCGTGGTGTCGATGCCCAGCTGGGAGCGTTTTGCCGCGCAAAGTTCAAGCTATCGCGAAAAGGTGCTGCCGACGGCCGTGAAAGCCCGCGTGGCCATTGAAGCAGGCGCGAGCTTTGGTTGGGAGCGTTACGTAGGCGATCAAGGCACCATCATCGCCATCGACCACTACGGCGCTTCAGCTCCCGCCAAGATTCTCTGGGAAGAGTTCGGCTTCACGCCGCACGCCATCGTCAAGGCCGCGCTCAAGCTGCTGCCGAAATTGGCAATGAAGGCGAAGAGCAAAGCCAAGGCCAAGCGTTCGCTGCCTGCGAAGGCAAAGCCCGCCAAGAAGCTGGCGGTGAAGGCGAAGAGGAAAGCGAAGAAACGTTAGTCCAAACCGGCCATCCCACGGCGATTGCGTGCGGCCACACGCATGCATGGAACCCGGTGAGGAGCGTCTCGGGACCAGGTTTGATGGCGGGGTGCCTCAGCGTTTCGCTTGGCCGTTAGGGCCGAGTGAAGTTGTAGCTGTTGAGCTTGCTTCCGGTCGCCACGTTTGGCTGACTTGGCGCATCGAGCTTGAACGCACTCTCGGTGGCAACCTTTGCGTTGCCGGAGATCGTGTTACCCGAAATCCTATCCGCGTTCGGTTGTCACTGGACTCCCAGCGTCAGGTTGGAACCTTCGGCTTGCAGCCCAGCGCCTGACTCAACGCTTGGTTCCGCACCGCCATCAATCCTTAGTCCGCTCTTGGTGTACAACCTCGCAGCTCCCTTGACGGTGAGTGTCTTCAACAGGTGCACACCCACGATGGGCGAGAGGTTTGAGGCAACCTCTCCCTCCAAAACAAGCGTGGTGGCTGTATTGCCGTGAATTGAATAGGTCGGGAGCACGACGCCATTCAGGTTGCCGCACCCGCTCGGACCAGATAACTCGGTGCATTCAGCCACGTTCAGGCCCGTGAGATCGGTGAGGCTGCTAGTTCCATAGATGACAACGGGTAATCCGCCGCCCGTGATCTCCGAGATCGAGACCTCACCATCAAAATGCCAACCGGGGGCGTCCGTTGCCTTGCGGGCCACGCCTCGTAGCTCAGTTGTGTAGACGTCGGTCGCCCGACCACCATTGTCGACAACAAGGTCGCCGGGTGTGCTCTCAGAGACAGAACGGTACACCGTGCCAGCACCCCCCGAGCTGGATGGGGTCGCGGTAGCAGAACTCGCCTGACCGCCGTAGGCATGCACGACCCACTCGGCCGGAACTCCGTTGACACCGCAGTAGAGAGCAATACGCCCACCACCTCCACCGGCTTGGCCAACGATTGTGCCGGGATCAAGCGGATGAAGCGCCGCCTCTTTGCCGTCAGCCGTCACCGTGCCATCGCCCACGCAGCTCTCTGCTACGATCTTGATACCG
>JAKLEG010000774.1 GCA_022703175.1 Myxococcota bacterium
GCCACCACCGCGGGGTGGCCATCCTGTTCTGCACCGACCTCGATCTCGATCCGGTCACCCTGTACCGGTACTACGTCGCCCGTTTCCAAATTGAATTTCGGCCTTGATCATCGTTCCGGCCACCCCCTATGCAGCGATGGGTAGGAGATAGGCGGGCTTTGGAGGCCGGGGTCGTCGGCGCGCTGGTGATGGCGGTAGCGGCAGACGTTCCAAGAGCTGCGCAAAGAGCGGCGCGGGTGGACGCCCAAAGAAGCGTTCCGCCGCCGTGGTTCCATCGGGGCGTCGAATGAAGAAATTATGCACGGCCGTGAGCGCCGCGAGCTTGCGGTCACTGAGGCGATGATGCCCATGATGATGCAGGGACAATTGCCCATTGCGCCCTTCGACACAGGAGCTGCTGCGCTGGAACAGGTCGGCACATTCCGCGGCCACCTGCTCAAGGCGCTGGCGCTCGTCGGTGGCGAGCGCTTGGAAGGCCTGTTCGGGTTGGCGCAAGGGCTCGAGCAGTTGGGCGCTCAATGCCCGCAGCGCGCGGCGTTGCGCGGCGTGGGTGCAGCGATCGGCCACGCGGTCGAGATAAATGGCGGGGATTAGTTGCTCGCAGAGCGCCGTTTCGAGCGCCGGTGGGAGGTTCAACGCCTCGACTTTGGCGTACAGGGTGGCGAAGAAAAAGGTGATCGTCGCCAGCAACTGGGTGGTGACGCGCTTGGCCTTCTCAATACGCTCGCGGGCGCGGCTCGGCAAGTCAGCCGCCTTGGCCAGTTGATGCACGCGTGCCCACGCGTCGCCAATGCGTTGCGCAACCCGCTCGACGGGCTGTGCCCGTCCGGTTTGCAGGTCATAAGGATGGTAGAGCGCACTGAGTTCGCGCACGCACTCACGCGCGTCGGTTTGTTGCCGCAGAGCTTGTTGCTGGTCGTGTTCAGCCTGCTCCAACGCGACGAGCGTGGCCTGGGTCCGCGCCTCGAATGCCGGGGGACGGCCGCGAGAAGGTTGGGGTTGACGCTCGAACGCCGCCTGCGCCTCTCGGGCGGCCTGCCACTGCCCCCGAGCTTGCGCGACGGTGGCCTCGGCCTGTTTCACTTGGCGCGCCAAGGGCAAACTGGTCGCCTTCACCACCTCATGCTGGACGTGGAACAGATCCGGGGAATGATGCGCGCCGAGCGCGCTTTGCACGTGGCTGACCAACCCCTTGCCCTCGTCACCGGTCCCCTGAATGACCTCGACCGCCAACCCTTCCAAGGCCGCCGTCAGCGCCTGCGTCCAGGTCGCCGCCGTGCGATCCTTGGCGTATTGCTCCAGCAGAATGAAGTTCGACACCGGTTCCAAGCCCACCAAACACACCTCAGGATGAAAGGTTTCGTCTTCGCACACCGTGACTTGGCGTGGAGGCATCCCCTCGGCCAACGCGCGGCGTTGCTCCTCGGCAAAGGCGACGACCGCCGATTCCAGCGCCGCATTGATCTGTTGTTGGGTGCCGTAGGAGGCGCCCACGAACGCCGACAGCCCGCTCAGCTCCAAAAACTGGCACACCACGCGCACCCCCGCGCCGGCCAACAACGTGATGACAAACTGTGCCACCACCACTTGCTGCTGCAGCCACCTGACCCCGTCCGGGGTCTGGACAAAGGCCCGCAATGCGGCGGGCGCCTCCCCGCCCACTGCCGCGGGCAGGCACCAATCCTGCAGCGTGCTGCGCGCCACTCCCAACTGCGCCGCCACCTGTCGCTGCGAGTGCCCGGCATGCAACCCCGCCTTGGCCGTCGTGAGCTGTTCGACCCGCTCCAGGCGCGAGCAGCGCCTCATCGCACCGACCCGAGCGGTGGCACCGAGCCGATGATTCGGCTACAGTCAAACAGGGCAGACGCTTCGTTCATCGTTTCGCCCCTCGGTTGCTTTGCACTTCCAAGGGTAGACGATGGCGCAGCGTCTGCCGACGCGCTGCAACCCCGATGACCGACTAAATCAAAGGGTTTTGGCCGGAACGATGATCAAGGCCGATCTGCGCCTTTAAGACATCCTGCTGGGGCGTGAGGCCGTTGGCGTGGCGGATTTGGGCCACCCGCTCGACTTCCCGCAGAAACATCCATTCCTCTTTCAGCAGAATCTCGTTCTGTTGCGCCTGATAACGCTGAATAAACGCAGTGGCGAGCTTGGCCCGCAGCGCGGCGGACAGGGCCGACCGCTGTCGGCGTGCTTTCTCCGCCTCCGCTTCGGCA
>JAKLEG010000775.1 GCA_022703175.1 Myxococcota bacterium
CAACGACCCCTACGGTGCCCTACGCACGACGCTCAAGGCGGAGATCAACGAGGAGGCCTGGGCGACCTTGCACAGCGACACCTCGCGGCCGTTCGACAAGCCCAAGAATGGGCGCATTGCGGTGAAGGTTATCAATCACCTTGGGGATGAGGTGATGAAGGTGTTTAGGGTGTAGCGATCCACCAACCTGGGTGTGTCATGACTGATACTGCAAACAAGCTCCCGTGCCCTTCGAGCGTCGAGGCGCTATCCCAGCTCCAAGACATCGCTTGCGAATGCTCGGCGCCCGATTGGAACGGCGAGGATGCGCTGCCGGTTGGTTCCGCGGCGATCCAAAACGCCAAGGATTTCATTCGGGCCCTTCCCGAAGACGTGCCAGCTCCTGAGTGTGCACCCGAGCCAGACGGTGCCGTTTGTCTGGATTGGCTGCCATCCAGGCGACACACGTTCTCGCTGAGCGTTTCTGGCGGCAACCGAGTTGCATACGCATGGTTGAATGGCGCTGAACAAGGCCATGGCACGGCGCACTTCGACGGCAGCTCAGTTCCAGAGTGTGCGCTTGCTAAGCTGCGGTTGGTTCTTGGCCACTGACATGTTGCTCTGTGGGACTCGGGTGCCGTCGGCGAGCCTACGGTCGGACGTTTTCTTGAGTTCGAGAAAAGGAACGACGAGAACCGGGAATGGTTAGCAAAAACATGCAGTTACCGGCTCGATCTTTTTCTGCTTTGGGTTTGTGATGCGCTGTAGTCGCGCACTGGGGTGAGCATGGACTTCCGTATCGCCGACACCTTTGTCGACAGCTTGGCGCGCCTCGCGGGCGACGAGCAGAAGGCCGTCAAGACCACGGCTTTCGACTTGCAGATGAACCCCGCCAACCCGGGCATGAGCTTTCACCGGCTCGATAAGGCCAAAGACAAGAACTTCTGGTCGGTACGGGTGAACGCCGACCTCAGGCTCATCGTGCACCGGAGCGAGGGTAGCCTGCTCTTGTGCTACGTGGGGCACCACGACAAGGCCTACGATTGGGCCGAGCGCCGCAAGTTGCAGACCCACCCCACGACAGGGGCAGCCCAGCTCGTGGAGTTGCGCGAAACGGTTCGCGAAATCGTGGTGCCGACGTACGTCGAGAGCAAAGCGGCGCCGCAGCCTGTGGCGAAGAAGAAGCTGTTTGCGACGTTCACCAACGACCAACTTCTCGCGTACGGCGTGCCCACCGACTGGCTCGCGGATGTACGCGAAGCCGACGAAGATTCGATACTGACTCTGGTTCAGTACCTACCCAGCGAGGTGGCCGAGGCGCTCTTGGAGTTGGCAACGGGCGGCAAACCCCAAGTCCTCGCGCAGATGCAGCCGCCGGCCAGTCCGTTTGAGCACCCCGATGCGCAGCGCCACTTCCGCATCATGTCGAACGTCGAAGAGCTCCGGCAGGCGCTCGACTACCCGTGGGAGAAGTTGGCGGTCTTTCTGCACCCCGACCAGCGTAGCTGGGTAGAAGGCGACTACGCAGGCCCAGCCCGCGTTGCCGGCTCGGCGGGCACCGGCAAGACCATTGTGGCATTGCACCGGGCCGTCTTCTTGGCTCGTACCCACGCTAACGCCCGGGTGTTGCTGACGACCTTCTCGGAGAGCCTAGCTAATGCTCTGCATACCAAGCTGAAGCGGCTCTTGGGCGCCGAGCCGCGGTTGGGCGAGCGTATCGACGTGCTGTCTCTCTCGTCCGTTGGCGCAAGGCTTCACAAGGCGCATTGCGGCGCCGCGCGTGTGGCCGAGCCCAATGATGTGCGCGAGGCAATTCGGGAAGCGAGCAAGGCGGTTAGCGGGCACAAGTTCGGCATGCACTTCCTGCTTACCGAGTGGGAGCAGGTTGTCGATGCCTGGCAGCTCGATACCTGGGAGTCGTACCGAGACGTGGTGCGTTTGGGGCGAAAGACCCGGCTGCCTGAGGCTCAACGAAAGCTGCTTTGGGCAATCTTCGAGCAGGTGCGCGCGGCGCTAGCTTCCAAGAAGCTCATGACGCAGGCTGCGCTGTTCACCGAGTTGGCCGTGGCGATAGCCAAGAGCAAGAACGCCCCCTATGACTTTGCCGTGGTAGATGAAGCGCAAGACCTAAGCGTCGCGCATCTGCGGTTCCTTGCGACGCTCGGTGCCGAGCGCCCTAATGCCTTGTTTTTCGCTGCATATTTGGGCCAGCGCATATTCCAGCAGCCCTAT
>JAKLEG010000776.1 GCA_022703175.1 Myxococcota bacterium
GTTTGGTGCGATAGCGGCGCTCCGTGCGGCTGTGTCCTTGAAACTCATTCTCCATTTTTCCAAACTTGGCCCGGCCGCAGATTAGACACGGATTTGGGCAACACGCCCACGGGGTCTGACCCTGATGGCAGGACTTCGGCAAGAATGCGCGGGCGCTAACGGCCAACGACTTGGCGCCGCCCGGATGTTCGCGAACGCTTGTGAGCGGTCACCTCAACGTCCATGTTGAGACCTGCTGCGAGCACCTGCTCTTGGAGCGCCAAACTCACGAATTGTTCGGGGCTGTAGCCCAACAGGCGTGCCCATTCGGCGGCACGCCCGGGGGCCACGGGTCGCCGCCCCTTTTCAACATCGCAAAGGTGCATCCGGCTCACACCCAACCGCGCCCCCATCTCAGCAAGCGACCAGCCTTCACCCGTGCGAATGGCGTTGAGAAAGCCACCCAAGGTCAACGGACCAACGAGACGCTCCAAGAACGGACCGGCCAAGACGGCGCCGTGTTTGCTCTTAGTAGTCATGTTTGTTCACCTCTTCGACGGTGACCAGCTCAATGTCGCCGCGCTCGCTGACTGTGTAGATTGCTCGATAGGCCTGATTCAGTCGTATCGAGCGTTGCCCCGTGCGCTGTCCTCTCAGAGGCTCATCATGAAACCCCGGAATTCGGCGAGCTTCGGCGAGGCCTCTGGTTTCCACGAGAACGACCCAACCCTGGAGCTTCTTGATGATGTGGCTGGGAACTCTTTCGAGTTGCCGAGCGGCCCACCGGCCAATCAGCACGACGTTAGGCATCGACACATTGTACCCATGTTTTGGGTACACAGCAAGTCATAGCCGAGTCTCGTTGAAGCTTTCTCGCCCCGTCCCCTACCACCAACGCGTATTCGCCCGGTCGCGTGGTCTGTGCCCGTGGTCCTCGATGGCTCAGACTGTTACCGTGGACCCAAGCAGCGCAAAACCTCACGCCCGAGCAAATCAGTAGTCCCAAGGCGCCGGTACCGATGCTCATTACCGAGGCGCGCAATGTGGCGCGGTTTGTCGAGCAGTATTGGCAACCTACAGGCACGCGGCCGGGGCGACCATGTACCTGGAACCTGATCGGCCTGTGATAACGCCATGAAATGGCTAGTGATTTTTAGTTATTGCGGCCTTCCAGGTGAGGTCGGTCAAGGTTCCATGACGGTGATCTTAGCGGGGTGTCACGCAGGATGTCTGTCCCGACGGCCAAAGCAAAGCGACGCTCAGGATGGCGCACCACCAACGCCGACAGAGTATCGAACGTCCGCCCGGTCATGCCAGGGTCCGACTCCACGAGACTCACCTGAACCCGCGCCCCAAACGGCGTCGCCAGCTGTTCACACATCGCAACACGAGCCGCGAAAGGTGCCAATTCCTTGTTGAAAGGGTGGCGGAACACCGGCATCAACCAAACCGCTTGTGCGCCCAGCGCTTCAAGTAGATACAAACAGGTCATCTGGTGACCCATGTGGGGAGGGTTGAAGCTCCCGCCGTAAACGACTGTGTGGCCCGTGAGCAACATGGCCGAAATCTGGCACTTACGACGGCGAAAAGGTAGAAAAATCAAAAGGATCTATGGCGTGGGCAGGGATGCACCCGCGGGGATGAGGGCATGGCAGAACCGATTATCGGCATCGATTTGGGCACGACCAACTCCTGCGGCGCTTACGTCAAAGAGGACGGGCAGGTGGTGCTCATTCCCTATCGGGGTGGCGAGTTCACCGTGCCTTCGGTTTTCGCTATCGACAGCAAGGGCCATGAGTTGGTGGGCTACGAAGCGCAACGTCAGTGGCAGCTGAACCCTAAGAACACGGTGTATGGCGCCAAACGGCTCGTTGGCGTCAGTTTTGATTCGGACCTGGTGCGCGAAATGCAAAAGCGCATCACGTTCGAAATCGCGGCCGGCGATGCCGACGATGTGGTGGTGAAACTCGCGGGCAAGAGCTTCAAAACCGCGGAGATCTCGGCGCGCATCTTGAAGAAGATTCGCGAGGTGGCCTCGGTGCATCTGGGGCAAGCGGTCACCAAGGCCGTGGTGACGGTGCCTGCGTACTACAACGATCGCCAACGCCAATCGGTTCATGAAGCGGGCAGACTCGCAGGTCTAGAGGTCATTAGTGTCGTCAATGAACCCACCGCGGCGGCCTTAGCCTACGGTGCGCGCAAGACGATGCACGAGACAGTGGCCGTCTAT
>JAKLEG010000777.1 GCA_022703175.1 Myxococcota bacterium
CTCAGCGCGCCGTGCCAGGAAACGATCACGGTGGGGGCGCAGGCCACTGATACGTTTGGCAATCGCGGCGCTCTGCACACGGCCGTGATTACCCTTGGGGCAGACCCATCTGCCACCGTGAGCCTGGCTTCACCGGGACTTACCGTAGGCCAAGGCAACACGGTGAGCCTCTCGGTTTCGGCCCATGATGATACGGGTTTGAAATCACTAGGGTTTTTGGTGGACGGTGGCGCTCACGGCAGCGGCAGTGTGCTGCTAACAGGTGCGCCCAAGAGTGCAATTGGCAAAGAGTTGCTGTGGATCGTGCCCGCGAACATTTCGCACGGCACGGAGGTCGTGGTGCAGGGCGTGGCCACCGACATTCTTGGGAACACTACTGTGTCGGGTCCCGTGACCACCCAGGTTGTGGATGATGATAAGCCGGTCGTCATCGCGATGACACCTACCGAAGGTGCAACCAACGTGTTGGCGTTGACGCAAGTCATGGTCCAGTTCAGTGAACCGGTGACGGGCGTAGCAGAGGCGACTTTTCACGTCCATCCAGTGGTTTCCGGAGTAGAGGGCGCGGAATTTACGGGGAGCGTGAGCCCCGCAGGCAGCAGCACGGCGTTTGTGTGGACGCCCTCATCGGCGATGACATACGGCGCTCTGTACCGGGTCCATCTGACCTCGGACATCGTTGATCTTGGTGGAATGCACTTCGACGGCTTAGTCCGAACGTTCACGGTCATCGACGACCCCGATGCCGACAACGACGGCGTGCTCAATGTTGACGAAGACGAGCTTGGAACCGGCAAGGACACCCCCAACACGTGGGCCGACGTGGACCTCGTACTCTCCGGGGCGCGCACGGTTACGCTAACGGGTTCAGGTATCAGCGGCAGTGGCACCTACACCTTCAAGAGTCTGACGCTGTCGAACCAAGTGACGCTGACCCATACGGGCGCGACCAGCACCACGGTATCGAAGCTCCAACTCGACGTGAAAGGCACGCTGCAAATCGACGCAACGAGCAAGATTGACGTGAGCGGGAAGGGGTATCTCGGTGGCAGCGACAACAGCACCAAGTACCGGGGCCAAAAGGCGACGTCCACAATAGACGGCACACCGGCGTTGGGTGCTGCGGGTTCCGATACGGTTTTGTCCTTGTACTACAACGACATTTTCGGAGGTGGTGGCGGAACATACGGCGGTCTCGGCGGCCGGCGGAACCAATTCGACGCCGGATGCACGCGCCTGTACACCCGGGCGGCCCAGGGCTGGGGGTCGTTGGAGGGGAATGAGCTTTGGACGTATGGGATCTTCACGGATCCCGCTTTGGCAGGCGCCGGTGGTGGGGCCGCGATGAATTCCACCAACGGGGTGGCCAAGGGTGGCAATGGTGGCGGCCTTGTGCGGATTACCGCTGGTTCAGTGAATATCGCCGGTGGAATAGTCGCCAATGGAGCTGTCGGTGAGACCCTGGGCGACTACAACGGCGGCGGTGGCAGCGGCGGCGGCATCTACCTTAAGGTGACAGGAGACCTCATCGGCACCGGAACGATCGCCGCCAACGGTGGGAAGGCAGGCGGCGCAGCGACTGGCGACAGCACTGGTCAACGCTCCGGTGGCGGTGGTGGTGGTGGTCGTGTTGCCATCGAGGCAGCCACGATCGACCTGCAAGGGGGCATCACTGCATTCGGTGCTTCCTGTCCCTCTGGCCGCTCATGCAAGCCATCGACGGCAGGCGGCGCTGGTACTGTCTATTTGCTAGAAACCAATAACTCGGCGCAAGGTGACCTGGTTGTGGACAACGGCGGTACCAACGGTCGGGAAACGGTAGTGTTCGAAGGGCAGGACGTGACGACCGGCCTCTTCCGAGTAGGAAACCTCTTCGTGCGCAACGGCGCCATTCTCTCGCATCCGCAGGCTGTTGCCGGTGGCGCTCCGGTTGAGTACCGGTTGGATTTCGACGTTGGCGATCGGGACGTCATGGGACAACTCATCGAGGGCACTGGCAGTGTCGTCATTGGGCCGAACGGCAAAATCGACGTGACTGGCAAGGGGTACCGCGGCCACCACAGTGACGATGCGATCGGTTGCGGTTATACCCTCGGCAATCAAATCGCTGCCCAATGTCGTGGCACAGGCAATGTCGTCAAGGGCGTCGGCGGTA
>JAKLEG010000778.1 GCA_022703175.1 Myxococcota bacterium
TGGCCGCGGCGGCGGCGGTGGTGGTGATCGCGGCGGTCGTTGGTAGTCTAGCCCGCACCGCTTCATTTTCTTCCCTGCCTAGCGGCTAGGTGTTCTTGAGCGCTGTTGTCAGCGCGCTCGGATTCCTTCACATCGCGATTCTCACTCGTTTGTGGACCTGTCCGACCCTGTGTACTCGGGCCTGTCTGTGACGCTTATGCTTGGGTGGCCCGCGCACTCGCGAGAGCGGTGCGCAGCACCGTGCTGAGCTCTGGATCGACGATGAGCTTCTGGAAGCCGAGGCCCGCCAAGCGTCGGGCGTGCTCGGGATCGGTGGGGAGCGCGCCTGCGATATAGATTTCCTGCAGGCGATTTTGGGCGCGCGCCTGCGCAGCCACGAGTTTCAGCAGCGTAAACAGCCCGGAGACCTCCGGCGCCAGATAGGCATGTAGGTCGGCGTTGTTGCGGTCGGCAGCGGCCAGATATTGCGCGAGGTCGTTGGTGCCCACCGTTGCGAAATCGGCCTCGGGCAGTAGGGTGTCGAGATTCAAGGCGGCCGCCGGCACCTCAATCATGATGCCGATTTTTAGTTTGGGATTGTACGGCACCTCGGCGCTTTCAAGCTCGGCGCGCACCGCAAGGAGGTGGGCTTTGGCGGCGCGTAGGTCATCTAGATGGGTGACCATCGGCAGCAGCACGCCCGCGTCACTGTCGTGAGTCGCGCGTAGGATGGCGCGTAGCTGTGTACGGAACTCCTCAGGGCAGTGCACCAGGTGACGTCGTAAGCCACGCAACCCCAACGCCGGGTTGGTGCCGCCGGCATTTTCTAGGCCCGGCGCGGTCTTCTCTGCGCCGATGTCAAACGTGCGCAGCACCACGGGGCGGCCGCGCAAAGCTTCGACGGTTTTGCGGTAAACATTGTATTGCTCTTCTTCGCGGGGCGCTTCACCCCGGGCCAACATCATGAACTCAGTGCGGAACAGGCCGACACCATGCAAGGCATGGGTGTGGCAGAGATCCATGTCATCTGGCGTATCGATGTTGCCCCATAGCTCGATTGCGGTGCCGTCGGCGCAGGTGGCGGGCTCGGGAGGAACCGGCTGGCTGACCACGGGCCCGGTAGGCCTTCGGCGTTGCAGGCGGCTACGAGTGCTTTGGCTCGGGTTGATAACGAGCTCGCCGTGGTCTGCGTCCACGAGTAAGGGCGTGCCCGCTTGTACGAATCCGGCTGGTAAGGTGATGCCTGCCAGCGACGGGATACCACTGGCGCGCAGGAGCAAGCCCGCATGGGATGTGACCGCGTGGCTTTCGGTCACGAATGCTACGGCGCCAGCTCGCTGGGCGCGCAAAACGCTGGATACATGGAGATGGGGGGACACAAAGATCGTATCTGGCCCGGTCGAGGTGGTGCTTGCCGGTTCCAGTGAGCCGCGAATGAGCGCGGTGCGAATGGCTTGGCAAACGTCGCGAATATCCTCGGCACGCGCGCGTAGGTAACTATCTCGCGTGGTCGACAAGCGATCGGCCGCGGCGCGAAACGCCTCTTCGACAGCGCGCTCGGCAAACACCTGCTCCGTGCGGATGCGTTCGTTGATCCCCTCGATGAAATGGTGGTCTTCGAGGATCAGGTGGTGCGCCGCCACGATTTGGTCGAGGTCCGCGTTGTTCGGGATGTGCAACTGTCGCACGTGGTCGGTGAGATGTCGTTGCACCGTTAGGATCGCGTCTTGTAGCCGCTGAACCTCCGATTCCGCGCGGTCGGGCGGGAGCGGGTCGCGGTTGGTGGGCGACGCGATCACGGTGTCGAATCGAGCGATGCCGACCACCAAGCCACGTCGAATGGGCGTGCCGGTCAAACACACCTCATTGGTAGGCGCGAGCGTGTGCGGTGTTTCGAATTCCACGTAGCCCTCGCGTCCTTGCGCTCACCTCACTGCACCAACGGTGGGAGGGGCGACAACCGTTGGCGATTAGCTACCACGCGGCAACGTGGATCTCAACGACCGACCGTTGTGGGCCCAGCCGGCTTGCTCTCGGCAACAGGAGTGAGCATCAATGAAAGAGAGGGTCTGTGCCGTTGATATAACAGCGCCTATGTGGGTCAGGCCGGGGAGGGGTTGTGCAGGAAGCGAGTCCGTTTGGGTTACGGATCTCCACCGTCCTAATCGT
>JAKLEG010000779.1 GCA_022703175.1 Myxococcota bacterium
CTACCACCAAGCACGGCTGTATTTGGCCAAGGGTGACAAGGAGCGGGCCAAGAACCTTTTTGCGCATATCGAAAAGGACTTCGGCACCTCCAGCGTCGCAGAGCAGGCCCGCGAGCGGATGGCCGAGCTGGGCGGCGTGCCAACTCAGGCCGACGCCGAGGCCGACGCGGCCGCCGAGAAGGCTCCCAAGAACCCATGATGTCAGGCCTCTTATGGGTGGCGCTGTTGGCCGTTGGTTTGGCGCCGTCGAGTGACGACAACGAGCTGACCGCGAAGAGCGAGCATGCCCGCAGTGTCGAGGCGGCTCGCCAAGAGGTCTACGCGTTGCGTTGGCGCCGATCGCTGGTGCGGACCGGCATTCACCGGAATGTTGGCACCAATTTTGGTGGCCCGGTGATCGTCGCGAGCGAGAACTTGGTGGTGGCGGGCACCGGCGATGGCAACATCTGGGGCCTGGATCTCGGCGATGGCAGCAAGCGTTGGCGCTACAACCATGGCTCGGCGTTGGGAAGCACGGCGTCGCTTGTGAGCACGCGCGGCGAGGGTTTCGACCCGGACTTGGTGGTGTTGGGTACCTTGGACGGTGTACTTGTGGCCGTCGATGTTGCGACGGGCAGGCCGGTGTGGCGGGCCGCATTGGATGGCAATTCGCGGGCGCCGGTGAGACAGTACGGTGATCGTTTGTACACGCTCACCAGCACGAATAAGGTGTTTGCGATCGACGCGGCAAGCGGCCGGGTGGCGTGGAGCAAAGGTCGGCCAGCATCGGCGAGTCTTACGATCGACGGTCAGGCCAGCCCACTTGTCGCTGGCGACTTGTGCATCACCACGTTCAGTGACGGTTATGTCGAGGCCTACAAGGCTGCCGATGGCGCGATGGTGTGGTCGCGGCCGTTGTCCATGGGTTTTCATAAGTTCGTGGACGCCGATGCCGATCCGGTGGTCTCGGGCGGCTTGTTGCTCGTGGCCTCGTACTCCGACGGCATCTACGCGCTCAACCTGAACGATGGACAAACGGTATGGCAGCGGCCGGCACCCGCGGTGGTGTCACTCACGGTGGCCGGCGATGTGTTGGTGGTGGGCAGTGCCGACGGCTGGGTGTGGGGTTTGGCCAATCGTGATGGCCATTTGTTGTACCGCACGCGCCTGCCTGGCGGCCATCTGTCGCGCTTTTGGGCCGACGAAAACTGGGTCATTTTCTCCGCGGGCGAAGCTGGCCTCGTGGTGCTTGAGACCCAAACAGGCAAGCCGTTGCAGAGCTATGACCTTGGGGCGACCTTCAGCGGCGATGTTGCGGTCACCCGCGACCATGTCGCCGTCACGACCAACAGCGGCCAGCTGGTGGTGCTCAAGCGCCGCAGCGATCTGCAACCGCCGAGCTAATCCCAATGGTGCGGTGGCCCACCGCGTTGGTGTTGTTGTGGTGCGCGTGGGCACTCACGGATCTCCTGTGTGCGCGAATTCCGGGGGTTCCTGAAGCGCTGGCGTCGC
Organism: Myxococcota bacterium; assembly: GCA_022703175.1. Classification (GTDB taxonomy): domain Bacteria; phylum Myxococcota; class XYA12-FULL-58-9; order XYA12-FULL-58-9; family XYA12-FULL-58-9; genus JACRCV01. Next base: position 1,492 of record JAKLEG010000779.1, read on the forward strand.
TCGGTGTGTTGGCCGCGTTGTATTGGGCGTCGGCTCATCCAGAAAGCCAGGGGTTTGCCAAGGTCGTCTGTCGCGGGCCGGCATCACAGCCTCGGGTGGCGCTCACCTTTGATGATGGTCCCGACCCCGAGCGCACACCGGGCGTGTTGGCGGTGCTTGCCGCCGCCGGAGCCAAGGCCACCTTTTTTCTCATCGCTCACAAGGCCACCCTGCACCCTGACTTGGTGCGCGCAATTCTTGCGGCAGGGCACGAGGTGGCCAGCCACGGCGCGGTACATGACTGGCGCGCCATTTTGACGCCAGCGCGGGCGCGGGCGCAGCTCGACCGGGCGGATGAGGCGCTGCAGAAAATCACCGGGGTTCGGCCGTGTTACTTTCGGCCGCCGTATGGCGTGATCACGCCAGCGTTGGGCGCGGTGCTTCGCAATCGCTCGGTGATCGTGGTGGGCTGGTCGCTGCGCACTCGCGATGGCAGCGGCAAAGGCGACCCGAGTGTGAAGGCACGCGCCACAGTGGCAGCCATAAAACCCGGTGATATCGTGCTGTTACACGATAGCTCTCACGATGGCCGGCACATACCACTTGGGCCAGCGATGCTCCCAGAGCTGCTTTCGGGGCTAGGCGATCGCCAGATCGTCTCGGTGGTGCTTT
>JAKLEG010000078.1 GCA_022703175.1 Myxococcota bacterium
AAACCAACCTGACCGCCTGTACCTCATCGGGTGAGGCGGCCCGAGGATTTTTATGAACAAGCTCATGTTGAAGGTGGTGGTGGTGGCCCAGGCGTTGTTCGCCGCGGCTTGTGGTAGCGACTTTTTGAACTCGGCTGCGTGCGAGGATAACGGTGATTGCCCGCCGGGTTATGCCTGTGTCGATGAAAAGTGCGAGATGCAGTGTGGCCTCGATGGCGATGCCTGCGATGACGGCAACCCTTGTACCACGACCGATACCTGCCAAGTCGGCGTGTGCACCGGAGGTGCAGCGCTGGCCGATGGCGCCATGTGTGACCTAGATAGCGACGCCGAGACGCGTGACATCTGCTTGGGCGCGACTTGCGTCAAGAGCAAGTGCGGCGACTCTTACATCGACTCGGGCATGACTCCTCCCGAGGACTGCGATGATGGCAACGCGCAAAGCAGCGATGGCTGCGAGTGGGATTGTACGATTCTGCCACCAGGACTCACGCTCACCTCGCCCGAGCGTGGCCAAACCCTAACCGGCGACGAAACGGTGCAAGTGCGCGGTGCCGCGGCCGACGAGTGGCACGGCCCGGCCACTGTGAAAGTGAATGGCCAAGCGGTTGCCGTTGGCTCCGATGGCACTTGGGCGTTCAACATGGCGACCGAGCACGGCTTCAACTTTGTCGAAGCGATCGCCACCAACGCTGCGGGCAAGAGCTCACGACGCACGGTCGGTTTCTACTACTCCGACGACTACAACGAGATCGGCGCCCCAGTGGCTGACACCGCGCCCATCGCCGACGGCATCTTCATGCGCCTAAGCCAGGAGGCGATCGACGACAAAGACCACCCGTGCGCCTATGACACGAGCGGGGTCTACAAGTGCACCGAAGTAGATGACATCGCGACCTTGGGCGAGATGACGCTGAATAACTTGGATATCCAGTCCACATTGGGGTCGGTCAACGTATACGAGCAGGTCGAGAACGTGTTGAACGATGCCCAGCCATTCGCGTGTAGCGAGTGTTTCGGTGTGTCAGGCCTAAACGTATCGGGCAAGATCCTGACAATTGGTACGGCGACCATTACCACAAATATCACTACACTCGACTTCAATGCCTTCAAGTTGGCGATGGACGCGGAGGAAGGTGGCATCACCACCGATTTTGAAGTCCATGAGCTACCCGGAGCCAACGGCGGGGCGAATGTCCCTGGTTTTCGTCTAGGGTTGCACTCGAACGCGCAGTTGAACGTGGTGTCTCGGGTCGATACGGCATCGCTCCAGATCGTCTACGACGGGGAGAACGTCGCAGAGAAGGCATGCAAGATTCTCGGATTTGCCGGGATCTTGTTGGAGGAAGCCGCCGTTGCCTTCGGGTACCTATGCGCAACGACGCCGACCCCGTTGGCGACTCTTGCACCCGCGACCTTTGCCGATACAAGGCTAACCATTGGCGCGATGCATATGCGGAACCGGCTCGATGTTCAAACCGGCGCGTCCGGAGGTGTCGAAGTAACTCCAATTGAAGGTGCAGTCTCCTTTTTGGACTCGCAGGTTGAACTCGAACCCATCGAAAATGCAACCGTGGACCTTGGCGACCTTACGCTATTCGGAACTCCCTTCGATCTCGGAGAATTCTCCTTGGAGGAGCTCACAGGTCCTTTGAACGACTTTGGAAGCGATCTGGTTGGGTTGTTTCTGAATGATTTCCAGGGCCCAGTGGAAATACTTCTCTCCGCGGCCTTGTTTGACGAGAGTGACCCCCTGTCGGTGGGCAGGCTCGTAGAACGCTTGATTTCGGACCTCGAAGTCAACAAAACGATGCCGTTGCCTCTGTTCGCCTCCCAGAGCACCGCTCCGGCCGTTACGATGAAAACTGGCATTACCAGCATCGCGGTGACGCCGCCCGTGGGCACCAACTACTTAACCGGTGGCATGACACCGGCTTTCAGCACCCTGTTCACCGCGCCCAAGGTGGTGCAACGCAATCCGTTGGGCAGCATTCTGAGCACCAGCTGCTACTTCGACCCGACGCCGCCGGCCTTCCCGCAAACCTCGGTGTTGGAGATGTCGGAGCACGTGGACGCCATGAACCAGGCCTTGTTTGCAGTGTGGTACAACGGCGGCTTCAACGTGGCGTTTAACAACACCCATTTGTCCACGGCGTTGCCGGCCGATCTGCAAGTCACCGCATTCAACGTCACGCCTCTGTTCTACACCGCACCCATTCTCGACAACTGCGATGGCGCACGCCTCACCTTATCGGCTGCCGACGTGAGTGTGACCGGAAGCTTCACGGTGGCGGGCACGGCCCACAACTTCCAAGGATTCTTGAACGTTGGGGTGCCGGTGAACATCGCCACGTCGGCAGGCAAGCCAGTGTTGCAGCGCTCCACCAGTGGCACACCGCTTATCGCGTTGGAGCTCACCGCCAACTCAGGGTTGAGCGCGGCGCTTTTGAGCAAGCTGCAGACGCTGTTGGGCCGCGTGGTGGTGGACGAAGTCATGGTGCGCTACAGCAGCCAGGTACTGGCGGCCATGCCGGCGCTGGAACTCGACTACTCAGCCTTGGGTAATGGCACCGAAGCGACGCGGCTCAACTTCGAGGCGCTCTCGGCGCAAACGATGAACGCCTACACGCTTCTGCGCGGCGACATCGTCGAATAGTCTTGTTCTCCGACCGCCAGATAGCGATCGACCAGCGCTGTCACCAAGAGTGCATTGCTCCCTGCGCGCACGCTCGGATATAGCGTCACCTAGTCATGGCACGAAACCCACCGCTCAAGCTCAAGGCTGGTGAATCCATCTTGCAGCTCAAGGCCGACGCTGCGCGCACGAAAAAACTGCCGACACCCGTGTTGTACCTGGGCGTAGTTTCTACCGCCGATGTGCCCGAGGGGATCACCAGCGACGCCTTCAAACGTCGTGTGTTAGACACCGCGAGCGTCGAACATTTCCTGAACGATGCGACATTGTCGGTCTCGTATGAATTGGTAGCCTCCGCCGATGCGAAGAAGCTCTTGGCCCGCCACTGGCAAGCCTTCCAGCCGTTGTAGGGCACGACGTCAGCCGGCCCGTTTGAGGACACAATGATCTACGCGAGCTTATTGTTGTGCAGTCTGACTGGCGCAGCCAGCATCGACCCGAGCGTGACCGAGTTGGTCAACGAGGCCAACCTAAAAGACTTCGTGCTCTTTACCGATGGCAGGACCCACTATCTGGCCACCAACGTCGCCCACGCAGGCACCGATACTGCGGTGCTCTACGGCGATGGCAAAATCTTCTACGCAAGCCACGTGGTCGGCTACAGCGGCGCCGGGGACGGCTCGTATGACCTGAGCGTTTCCGACCCGCGTGTCAAAGGCAGCCTGTACAACGTCTTGTTGGACGCCACACAGGCCAAGATTCAATGCGGCCCTAAAGTAGGTGCGATGCAGGTGGTACCGCAGGCTGAGGCGCTTGCGTTGTTCAACCAAGCGAGCTTCAAACGCAGCCCGCGCGAGTTTGGCGCCTATGCGTTAAGTCGCGATGAGGAGGGCAGCTACTACCTGGTGCTCCGCGGACGGTTCCCTGACATCGAAAGTAAGTTCCGCGTGTTTGCCGGTCCCAAAGGCAACATGAAGGAGCTGAAACTCGTCAATGTCGTGAGCGATTCCGAAGGAGACATCTTTTCGAGCACCAAAGGCGAGCTTCGCCTCATTTTGGAGCATGGCCAATCGTGGTGGATTGTTAAAAAGATGCGCACACCATTAACGGTGGTGCCGGTGGAGAACAATCAGGCGCTCATTCACAACGACCTGGGCGTGTTTTTGGGCCAACGCTACGGCACGCCATGTGACGACTACTAGCGTCCTAGAGCTCCAAACCAAGCGTCTGGCATTGACGCAATAGTTCTTTTCGTTCGCGGTTCGGCACGGCAAACAGCGAGGCGCGGGCGTTACCCAAATCAGCCAAGCCACAGTGACACAGAAACACCAGCGCCCGTGCCCGCAAGCTATCGGCGACAGCCACCGACTGGCGCGCCACCCGCAACCCCTCCCGATAGTCGCGCGTCGCAAATAGTTTTTCAGCGTCGAGCAACTTCTCCAGGGCTTCTGTGGCCGAAGGTCGCTGCGGTAGTACGGCACCCTCCTCGTCGTCCACAGTCACGCTGAGAGCTCTGCTACCGGTGGATAAAGGCTGCGTGTCGGGTAGCACGACAGCGGCGGGTGGTGGCTCTGACGCTATCTTAACTGAGATTTGCGCTGCAGATCGATCGCGTGACGATGACCAAAACGTCGCAGCCAAGACGAGGCACAAAAGCCCTACCGTCCCGAGCCCCCACAGGTGCAAAAAGTGGCGCGTTGGCGCCACGGGCGGGTTCCTCTGTGCTTTGCCAAGCAACTGAGTAGGAATCACGACATCGGCGGAGGCCGGCAGGGCCTCGGTTTGCTTGAGTGGCAGCGCCGCTCCCAGGGGCACGCTGGAATCATCGCCCAACACCGCGTTTACAAACTCACGCACCGAGGGGTAACGCTCACCTGGATCTTTGGCCAAAGCTTTGTGCACGGCCGTCACGACCCGGGGGGGTAAGTTCGGCACCAGCGCATCCAACCGCTCCGGCTCCTCGTGCACCACCTGGTACAGCAGCACATCTAGATTGCTGGCGCCAAACGCCGGTTGACTAGCAAACAACTCGTAGATCACGGTGGCAAACGCGAACTGATCAGCCGCCGGACCGGTTTCACTCCCCAAGCCCCGCACTTGTTCAGGTGCCATGTGCCGTGGTGTACCCAAAGCCCCTGAGGTGGAAGTCTCCAGCGTCTCGGTGCCCAACACTTTGCAAACACCAAAGTCCAAAACCTTCACCAACACTGCGTCGGGACCGTTGGGTACAAGGAAAATGTTGCTGGGCTTCAGGTCGCGGTGCACGACACCCATGCGGTGCGCCGCCTCCAGGGCATCGGCCGTTTGGCGTAAGATACACCGAACCAAGTCGTCGTGCAGTCGCCCGCGTTGCATCAACGCCAACAGCGTTTCACCTTCCAGGTATTCGAGTACCAGGTAAGGTGAGCCATCGGGCAGCTGATTCCAATCGGTCACGGTGATGATGTTGGGATGCCGCAGACTTGCACCAATTTGCGCTTCGCGACGAAAGCGTTGGTGGAACTCCTGGCTCTTAGCAAACGCGCGATTCATCACCTTGATAGCAACACGTCGTTCTTCCAGCCGCACCAAGCGCGCCTCGTAAACCACGCTCATGCCGCCAGCACCGATGGTGCGCTCAATCCGATAGGTGTCGCTGACCAGATCGCCTGGTTGCAAGGTTTGGGCAACGGTCGATTCAAGCACAGACAGTCCCTCGGTGATGGCCCCAGTTGTTGGAGTCAGTCGAGCGTAGCGATTCAACGCTGACAGGGGAAGGTGGCCTGCACCACAGGTGCGGTTGCCCTTGGCGAACCAAGCCTGCGTGATATGTCTGCACTCCATGGCCCTGTCCTCACGACATTTACCTCAGAGCTTTTGCCTCGGGCTGGCCTCAAACCTGGTCCTTTATGGCTGCATGGCGCAGATTGCCACGTCCCCCGCACAACCCGCCCCCGCAGACCCCCAAGCCGCAAACGCTGTGCCCGCGACGACGCCACCTGCGAGCCTGCCTGGCCTGTTGGTGATGCCGCTCAAGAGCGAAGCGGGGTTGGAGCCTGCGGCCCGCGCCCTGGACGAGCTGATCCTCACCGCTATTCACGGCATTGGCCGCTACAAGGTCATCGGGCCCACCGACCTGAATGCGCTCATCGGTGCCGAACGGCTACGCGATGCGGTGGGCTGCGACGAGGTCGCCTGTGCTGCCGAGTTAGGGGGTGCACTGGGCGCGCCTTACCTCGTTGCCGGTCAACTCGGACGCTTGGGCGATCAGGCCGTGCTGTCGTTGCGATTGATGGACACCCATGAGCCCGCCGTGATGGCCCGCGCCAGCGCCCGCGGTAGCACCGATGCCAATGCGCTCGCGGTCATGATGGGGGCAAGCGTGGGTGAGCTGTTTGGCGTGGAGGTTGCGGTCCCCAAACAGACCAGCAGCATGACCCCGGTAGCCCCGGCGAACGACTACGCCGAGTTCACGGCGCTCACGATGGCCATCTCAAAACGCATGATGAACAACGAGTACGCCGAGCTTCTAAAAGAGTTGGACGACTATGACCGCCGCACGATCGTCGCGCCGCCCTCCGTGTCACTCCCGGAGCTACTGACGTTCTATCGCATAACGGCCTGCTCGATGCTCAAACAGACACCCTGTGTGCGCACCTATGCCAAACGCTATCTCGCTGGTTTCCCTCAAGGTCTGTACCGCCAAAGCGTCGAAAGCTACGTAGACCAACTCGACGACGCCGAATTGCAGCGCGAGGCCGGAAGCGCCGAGTTGGGCGCTCGGCTCAAGGAGATTGCCGACCAACAAGCAGCAGGCAGCTACACCCCAGAAATGGCACTGGAGCTGACTGCGTCTGCCCACATGGGGGCCCGCGATTACCCAGGCGCCATCCCGATCTACCTAAAACTCCTCACACTTTCGGAAGCGAACGCAGAGCGGGCGGTGAACTTTGCCCAGCTGTTGAGCGTGGCCTATGAACAAACGGGCCAGTTTGCCGAGTGCCGCGCGATGCTAGAGAAAGTCCAGACACGCCACCCGAAACAGTTTCGCCTGCAGGGGCTGCACCAAACTTTGAAGCGGTTGCCGAAGTAGGAGGAACAAGAGGTGCGCTGACGCTAGCGCCGCCAACCCACGATCACGACGTCGTAGACCTTCACTTGTTTGGCCCCAGCCACTTCGAAGCGTACCTGCACGTCGCGTTGGCCGTCGAAATCGGTGATGTCCACGGTGTGGGTACGGAACTCAACCCAACGCAGGTCGTAATTGTCCGGATACGGTTCCTGATCGACGATGCGGCAACCCGTCCCCACCTCCGTGGTGCAGTCCTTAAAACCGTTGTTGCTGACGTAAACCCGGCTCTGCTTCATGTTGGTGGTGGTGCTCATCGAGAAGTATAGATAGGCCCCGCGCATGCTTGAGAGGTCCACCGGCCAGCGCGTCATCACGCTCTCGTCGGTGACCCCTTCCCAATAGCACTCTTTACCCGGTACGGCGCCGACCTGACCGGTAAATTTCCAACCGTCCACCTCAATCATACTTTCGGGGCTACACAAGTTGATGGCCTTGCGATTTTCGTCATCCACCTGAATCTCTTCGCAGTTGCGGGTGTCGGGCTCACACACCGCGAGAACCGGCGGGAAAATGTAGGGCTGGTCAGGGCGCCACAGCCAAGAGCGATAGGCCACGCCATCGACGACGGAAGTGTCGAGCGTGCCGGTTTGTGGCGCGTAGCCTTTGGGGGCTCGGATATCCACCCAGGGCAATGTGTTGCGGGCGGCCACTCGCAGGGTCGGGTACTCCCAGGCAACTTGCTGTCGATGGATATGCGGCAGCGTGTAGCGCCCCACCACCTTGTCAAAGTAACTGCCATTGTACAGCGGCACCGCATTCGACAAGAGATTGGCGATCAACCCGACCATCTCGTCCACGTGAGCATTGATCATGCTCTCGTCAAAAGACTCCCCTTGGAAGCCACATGGGGTGTTGGACAACTCCAACGTCACCGCCAACCCGTCGGTGGCGCGATACGCGAGGTCGTCGGCCAGCAGGCCGCTGGCCGCGTACATGGCGCGATAGGTATCATTCACGATGTACGGTGCCTTGGAGACTGGGTCGATGAGCAGCGCGTTTGCCGGATTGCTGGTCCCCAGGATGGCGAAGTACGCCCCCAAATCGGGCGCACTGCAGTTGGTATTGGTAGTGCAAGGCGAAAAGCGGTCGCCGTAGCCACCTGGCACCAGCGCGAAGTTGCCGTAGGTGTGCACATTCAACGAAAACACCGTCGGGTAGCGCTTTTGTGTGCGCGTGAGATAGTTCACCAACGCCTGCGTTTCGCTTTCGGGCAGGCCACTCAGGCCGCGGTAGGTCTCCGCTATACAATCGGTGTCGGCGCCGGGTTGACCAAATGAAAACTCCGAATTGCGATTCAGGTCGACGCCCACTTGCGGCGAATACGCGGTTTCGCTGGCAGCACAGCTGCGACGATTCTTGCGCCACATGCGCGTCGCGTTGGAGCCACCGAAACTGTAATCGTAGCCGTCGGGGTTGGCCACAGGGACCAACATCACCACTTGTTCGCCGAATAAGCCGCGCCATGCCGGGTTCACTTGGAGCTGTTTGGCCAACGTTCGAAATACCCGCATCATCACTTCGGGTCCAAACCATTCGCGAGCATGTTGTCCGGCAACCACGAAGATCTGCGGTTGCACTTTTTCCACCGAACTATTGCCCAGACGGACACCCAAGATGTCAGTGTTGGAGGCCGCACTCTTGCCGAGGTTCACCACGCGCACATACGAGGTGTAGCCCACCGGCGGATAATCGAGGGGTGCCGCGGCCAATTCGTCTTTTAAGCTACGTCGACACCGACCACTGGTGCTTCCATACATGCAGTAGCTACCCTGCTTTGGCTGCGCACTGCATGTGCCCCCGCCCCCTGCACCGCCGCCTGGATTCGCAGTCAACACAACTCGGTGGCCACTGGTTTGAAGTGCCGCAACCTCGTTGTCGGTGAGCAAAAACTGATACCAGAGCTGCTCACGAGTGTTGACCTCTGCAGCCAAATGCACCGGCATGTAGCCGACTTCGAAGAGTTCCTGCGCCTCGGTGACAGACCGAACAGTGACATCGTACGAACGCCGCACCAACGGGCCGTCGGCTGCATAGGCTTGTCCTAAGCCAACCCCGCTGAGCCCCATTGCAGCGAAAGCCTGCCAGAGAATTCGCTTCATGAAAAACCTCCTGCCATCGTGGTTTGTCAGCGACCACGCAAAGCAAAACCAGTGCCAACGCAGTTGACGCACATTCTCCTGAGGCGCAGATGGCCGTGGGTGCAGGAGTTGCACCGCACCTTCGGCGGGCACACAGCAACGGTGCAAAGGTTGCACTGCCACAATGCCGGCGCCACGCCCCTGCCCCCCAGCACTAAAGTGTGCCAAGCTCAGCCCACAAGAGCTCAACAACGACCACGCACAGGTAGAACCACACCTACCCTGTCCAACGTTTCGGAGAGGCAAACTCATGAAGGCCTATTTGGCAGAGCGCTACGGCGGTCCAGAGGTAATGCATTTGGGCGAGCTCCCGGAACCTGTAGCAAGCAAGGGTGAGGTGGTCGTCACAGTTCGGGCGTCGTCGGTGAACGCTGTGGACTGGAAAATCCGTGCTGGGCAGCTGCGCTTCATTTCAGGTTCCAAGTTCCCGCGCGCATTGGGAACCGATTTCGCTGGCGTCATCCACAGCTTGGGCGAAGGCGTTCGCGACTGGGCCGTGGGGGACGAGGTGTACGGTTTCACTGTCACGGCCACTGGCAGCCCTGGCACACACGCGGAGCGCGTGGCAGTACCGGTGACTGCGCTACGGCGCAAACCGGCCTCGATGACCTTCGAACAAGCCGCAACCTTGCCAGTGGCCGCATTAACGGCGCTGCACGGCATGCGCGTATGCGGCGTGTTGGCTGGCAAGTCCTTGTTGATCAACGGCGCTACCGGAGGTGTCGGCCACTTTGTTTTGCAAATCGCCAAGGCCCGCGGCGCCCACGTGACGGCGGTCTGCAGCGCCCGCAACGCTGCGCTGGCCACACAACTGGGGGCCACGGAGGTCATCGATTATCGCACCCAGGATTTCACCACCGGTAGCAATCGCTATGACATTATCTACGACGCCCACGGCTACCTGAAGTTCGGCAAGGCCCGACGCGTGCTGAACCCCAAGGGTCAGTATGTGACGCCGCTTGGGTTGCCTACCGTCTACCTGCGCTCGCTGGTTCAGAACCTGTTTACCAGCCAACGCCTGCTTGTGGCGAATGTGCGCTCAGAGCCGCAAGACTATACCGAGCTGGAGACACTGGTGACCTCGGGAGTCGTGCGCCCCGTCATCGACCGCGTCTTGCCGCTGGCTCAAGCTGGTGAAGCCTTTGCCGCGAGCGAACGGGGCGGTCTGGCTGGAAAAATCGTTATCGCGCCGTAGCCAGGCCCAATAGCTCGGCTAAGCGGCGTTCATAGGCTCGTTCACCACCGGATAATCCTACCATGACTACCCACGCCGTCGCGGCCATGCATACGGCTTTTACCCAAGGCTCGTCATTCTTACTTACCACGCATGAGCACCCTGATGGCGATGCCATCGGCTCCTGCTTAGGACTTGCCCACTATCTGAAAGGGTTGGGTAAGCGGGTGTCGCTCTATTGTGTCGATCCCGTGCCCGAGACGTACCAATTCTTGCCTGGCGCGACCTGGTTCCAGACCCAAGTTCCTGAGGTAGCGTTTGACTATTGTGTCGTGTTGGACGTGGGCGAGCTTGGACGAGCTGGTGCTGTGAGCCGATGGAGCCCTGCGTTGGGACCCTACTTGAATATCGACCATCACAGCGATTGTGCGCCGTTCGGTTTGCATAACCTCATTGATCCTGAGGCATGCGCCACCGCAGTCTTGATCCATCGACTCATCCGCGCCGCAGGCCACACCTTTACCGCAGAGGTGGCACTTTGCATCTACACGGCTATCGTGACTGACACCGGCTCGTTCCGCCACGCCAATACCAATCCTGAGGCGTTCGCAATCGCGAGCGAGCTTTTGCAATGTGGGGTGAACACCGTCGCGGTAACGCGACAACTCTTCGACGATCAACCGAGGCAGCGTTTGGAACTGTTAGCTCTGGTACTACCGACGCTCAGCTTTTCGGACAACGGCCGCATCGCGTCGCTTACCGTGACCCAACAGATGTACGCCCAAACCGGTGCGACCCCCGAGCATGCCGAAGGGTTCGTAAGCCATCCGCGGTCGGTCCAAGGTGTAGAGGTGGCGATCCTGTTTCGTGAGTTGGGCCCAGATCTGTGGAAGGTAGGCCTGCGCTCACACCAAAGAGTCGATGTGGCCAAGGTCGCAAAGGCCTTTGGCGGTGGCGGACACAAGGCGGCGGCTGGCTGCACGGTGGCTGGCTCCTTGGTCGAAGTAAAGAGCCGAGTCCTCAGTCAGCTAGGACTTCGTTAACCCAACACCCGTCGCCAAACACCGCTGCGACAACCACGTCAGCCCACACTCACGAAGCTCGCTATCAGGGTGATAAAGGCAACCACCATCGCGAGCGCGCTCACCAAACCCGGCACCTGAACCCAACGGGAAAGGTAACTCACCGCCCCAAGATAAACCGGCAAGCCAGCAAAAGCCCCCAGCGCCACGAAGTGCGCCACCGGCCTATCGGTGTTGGCAACAAGTGCCCCGATGATCACGAGCAGGCCGACACCCACAAGGAAGACACCGCCCAATTGGTTCAGGGCTTTATGCGCACGGCGATGCAACTGCAACGTCGCATGCCAAAGCCACAGCATGTAGAAGGTGCCCCCCAGACAAACCCAAAAACCGGAATCGGGACGCAAGGTGAGCACAGCCGTGCCAGGCGCGCTTGGATCATAGTAGGCCACAACGGCTTGACCTACCGGGAAGCGCGGCGAGTTTTTGCCCAGCGTGAATCGCTGGAAAAATGACGGTGTGTCAGCCTCGTAGCTCTGCCCCGCCACCGTATAGGCAAATACCACTCGGTCCAGCGTGCTCGTCGTGACCTTACGACCGGCATCTGGGCCAAATGACTCTTGACGGCTGGAGGTCGAATATCCCGACGCGATGATGGTGGCGTCGGCCGGTGTCCAGGTGCGTGCACGCCACACCTTCAGCGCCTGCGAGCCAAACAGCATAACCAGACCGAGACAGAGGCACGAGACGACGAGCATCAACACCCTCATGACTGTGTTGTGGCTGATGCGTGATTGACGCGGCGCCATCGCGTGGCCCTATTCCATGCCTTCGGCAATGCTCACCATGTTCGAATAGCTCACGTTCGTTTGGCGTAACCGCGTGGCCAGCACGCAGACCATCTGTCGTAAAATCTTGATCGCCGCCAAGCGACGGGTCCCAAAGTAGCGATCGAGGTCGTCGCTGGAAATTGACGCCGTTTGCACGTCGGTGACCGCAACCACGTTGGCGCTGCATGGCGCGTTCTCAAGCACTCCGACCTCGCCAATACATTCCCCAGCATCCAGGTCGCAAATATGGCTCAGAGATTTCCCCGCGCCCTTGGTCACCGCCACCTTACCCTCTAGGAGCACAAACAGGCGCACCGAAGGAGCCCCTTCAGTGAGCAGCACCTCCCTGGCCTTGTACTCCTTCACCGACATGAACTTGATCAGCTCATCGATTTCGTCCACTTCGAGCTTCTTGAATAGCGGGATCGCACGCAAGGTGGAGCGCAGGTCGTATTTCATCGACGAACTCCTTTGGCGCCTTTGAGCGTACCAGGGCTGCCCACGGCAAACAAAGGTGCGCGCGCAATGGCCCCAAACACGCGTCAGCCATCGCTAGGTGGGTCAAAGTCGATAAGCGACAACATCCCAAGGGCTGTCATGCCGACCAAGGTATACCGTGCGCACGGCCTAGGTGCTCGGTGCGGGGCTCCAGTTGCCCTGAGCCAACTTTGCGAAGAACAGATCGGTGGCCAGCAACCATTCCTTATCGGTGTAGATGTTGGCGGCATGCACCTGGTGGTTCTCGTCGATGATAAGCAGCGTACCTGGACTGCCGCCGGCGCGAATCACGTCCATGCCGTTCCATTGGGTGACTTGGGCCGGCGCGAGGCTGTTGTAGGTGGCCGTGATCCAGTCATTCATCGCTCGACCCTCAGGTGTCCGACTCCACACCGAGGCAGGTAAGGCTTCGGTGAATGCCCCTTCGTGATACCCCTGTCTCCGGTCGACGGGCTCGCCCACCATTTGGTACCCGTACTGCTGGGCCCACTGGGCGCCGATGTAGGGATTCTCGCGGGCCACGTCGTTGAAATTCACCGTGTAGGCAGGCCCGAGCATCAGGCTTTGGCCCTCCGGATCTACGAACAACGCCCCCTCGGCCACGCGCGTCAGTTTACCTCCAGCCCAATCGATGGTGGTCCCCAACGGCTGTTGGTCGAGAAAGCGCTGATAGTCCTCACGCATCTGCGGCAGCACCGCCTGATTGACCGTGAGCCAAAGGTTGGGGTCCACCGGCGTCGTGGTGGCCGGCGGCGCCAGCTGAACCACGGCATCGAGCGACGTCGCAAGGCTCGCAGCGGCCGGAGCACTGAGGGGCACGCTCAGTTGTGCCAGCGCGGCCGCAACTTGTTGTGCTTGGGTGTGAATTTGCTCCGCCAAGTCCTGCCGCGAAGGCTGCCCACCCCGTCGTGCGCTCTTGCCACCCACTTGTCCGTTCAGGATGAAATCACCCACCTTGCGTACAATTTCGAGCAGGCTCCCCAACGTGTCGTTGTCCAAAGCCCCAAGGTGGCGCAGGTGTGCCAGAATATCGCTGCCAAGCGACTGCCCCGAGGCGCCATTGATTACCACCGCTGCATCCCGCAACGGTAAGGCATCGGCCACCATCCCAATCGCCTGTTTGCGCGGCAATCCAAGTTCGCCAGCCCGCGCCAAAAGCAAGGAAGCAGCGGCGCATTCAACATCGACCGCGCCACTTTGCCAGGCGTGCAACGCCGACTCAAAGGCCTGTTGTTTTGGCGATTGCACCCCTGCCGTTGCCCCGCTGATTAAGCCGGTGTCAGCAGTGACGCTCTCAGGAGCGCCCTGCCTACGGGACGCGCGACTGAGCGTATCGGCGGGTGGCGTGGGGGTATGCAGCTCACTAGGGGTTGCGATGGATTCAGTATGCGCTAGCGCCGGGGTCAAAGGGGCAGACACATTGCTAATGTTCATCGGAGTCTCCCAGTCGGGTGGGGCCAAGCCAACGTTGCCACCTCTGGCATACGCACGTTGACACCAATCCGGTTAGCTCAGTTGTCCATAGCACCACGGTCGTTCTTGATCAGCCTTCCCGACACCGGCAAGCGGCCACCATAAGGGCGTATCGGCCTAATATCACCTGGATTTCAGCGCTCATCGGCGGCTGCGGGATAGCGGGCGGGTCGCTGTTGTTCGGCCAAGAGCGCGTTCACTTCGCGCTTCAACTCCACCACCCGCCCCTCGCGACCCTGTGAGGCAACATACCAACGCTTGAGTTCGTTCAGCTGCTCGGCCAGCGCCGCGTCGATACGTTGACGCTCGGTGATATCGTCGATGCTGGAGACCAAACAGGCCTCGCCGCCGACAGGCACCAGATCCGACGACAATAACGCGGCAAACGGCTCACCCGACTTTCGACAAAACTGCAACTGACGCTGGTGAACCGGTTTACCTTCTTTGACATCGGCAATAAGACGCTTGCGCTCCTCCGGGTCGAGCCAAAGCCCAAGATCGAGCGCGGAGCGGCCGAGCACTTCGCGCGCAGTACTGCCTATCATCTTGAAGAAGCCCTCGTTGGCCTCAAGGATACAACCATCGGAGATGCGCGACAGCAGGACGCCATACGGCGACGAGTGAAATGCCTTAGAGAACTTTTCCTCCTGGGCGCGTAGGTCATGCAGAATCCTGCCGTTGTACATCAGCGCTACGGCAAAGGTGAGCAGCACCGCCAGCAACAACAGACCGGTCATCGCCAGGCTCTCAAAGCCTCCGGCCTTAAAGTAGTCCTGCGTCTCAAGCGGGACATACAGGTAACGCACCACCCGGGCCAGACTCACCACGACGTAGCCCAAGAACACCGCGCCAACAACCCTGCTCTCGCGCAGCATGACATGGGGGCCCCGACGCAGCGCAACGTAGGCGCACTGGCCACAAATGATGGCCAAGGTCGAAGCCACATTGATATTTCGAGCAGTCAGATCAGGTTGGATAACCGCGAAGTAGCTATGAATGACCGAAAACACTGCCACCAACAGGTAGTTCTGTGTCCCCCAGGTGGCCAGACCCGCGAATCGGCACAGGCCCACGTAGGCCAACGCAGCGCCCAGCAGGCCCACTGAATTGCCGACAACTATCGAGAGCCAATCGGGAATGACGCCACGCAGCCCCACGAGCACCAAGGCCAAAGCCTGCAGCGCGTAGTCGGCAGCCCAATAACCACTGCCTTGCACACGGCTGCGGTTCTGTAACCACAGCTGCGTGATGACAAGCGTGCTCAACAGCGTCACGAGCAGGTGGATGAACACAATGGTACGCAAGTCGAGCGACATCATGCCAGTGACACACCTGAGGCGGGGGAAGTGACACCACGCTCAAGACTCCGCTCACAAGACGCGCCCACCCACACACCTTTTGGTCGCGGTCTCATTGTGAGTCGGATAACGTCGCCATCATTGAGCGCCATTAGCCCCCCTTAGCTAATCGCTCGACCCTCGGTGCTTGCTACCTTAGCGTGGCCATGCCTGACGCCGTGCGCAAGGAGCTGGATCGGGCTGTCACTGCCACCCGGACTACAGCGCTAACGCACTGTATTTGCAACTGATTTTAGAGTTTCTGCGGGTGGCTGGAGAGCGCGGGCTGGGTCAAGAAGGTTCGCCCCCAGGCAGCTGGGGGCGAATAGCATGCGCGTTTACTGCAGAGTATGCGTAAAGAACTCAACCACCCGATGGCGTGAGCGATAAGCCTGCTCGACGTTTGGAACCATTTGGACGGTGGGCACCACTCCGGTGGTGAGGATGCTGCCTTCGTTCCCGAACGGATCTTGCTCGGAGATCGGCACCTGGATGCGATCAAAAGCGTGGTAGGCGCCTTCATAAACCTCAACATCCACGGGGCCCGCGGAGTTGACGCTGGCCGCCAGGTCGAGGCAATGCTGGGCGCCATTGTCGTAGTCGTCTTCGGTGCCGATTTGGATTAACATCGGCGCGCCGGTGAGGTTCAGGAACTGAGTGCCCGCCGCAGCCGGAGACAACGGGTACACCAACCGCGGATCGTTGGCGCCATAGCACACTGGGTAGTTGGCCACGTGAGCCGCAAACGTCAAACCACGGCCAAATTGTGCCGCGTAGAGCTGCTCAGCCGAACCCAACGTCATCACACCACCCCACGAGAAACCGATGACGCCAATGCGATCGGCATCAATGTTCGGTAGATTGGCCAAATAGCGCAACGCCGCGAACGCGTCGGGGAGGGTGAGGATCGGTGCCTTCGGGCGACCGGTGACACTGACCTTACGGGCCTCCCACATATCGATGGCCAACGTTGCGATCCCAGCATCATTCAAGGCCTCGGCATAAAAATCGCCGCGCGAATCGACGCCCGCCGAGCCATGCAAAATAACTACCGCAGGAAGCTTATGGTCACCGTTGCGAAAACCGTTGTGATGACCCGGATGCCGCGGAATTTGCAGCTTGCCTTTAACGATCAAGGGCTGCGGCGGCTGCTTGGTCAGGTCGAGGGATTGCACCTCGATGAACGAAATGTCGACCCCGGGCCCGTGATCACCCTCATGGCGATCATTTCCGTGGGCATAGGCTGCCCCCGCAAGGCCACACACCGCAAACACTAGAGAATAGCCAAAACCACGCTTCAATGTCGATTCCCACGACCTTTGACCCCTCTGGCCTAAAGTTTCTCACGAGCATTGACCCCCCTGCACCTGGAGTTTCCCAGGAGCATTGACCCCTCTGCGTGACCTGAACCCATGACGCTGCCAAC
>JAKLEG010000780.1 GCA_022703175.1 Myxococcota bacterium
GGGCAACTCTAGGCGATCGGGCGGCTCCTCGGCGCGCGGCAGCACCGTGCGCACGACCATCGCAACATTATAGCGCTGAGCGATGGTGGTCAGGTCCTCGACCCAATGCAACAGCTCGCCGACGCGGCTGTAGCCACCCACCGCGCGCTCTTGCAAGTCGATCAGCGCCAGGTGCGAATGGTAGGCGTACAGATGGTTGTCGATGTCGATGAGCCTGACCTTGCTTTGAGCCACGAACGAGGCGTGCGACCAAGGGATGCGCTCGCGCGCGGCAGTCATTGCCAAGCGGTCATCCTCGGAGACAAACCCGGCCTTAAAGCGGTAGCCGTTCACCCGCGACTCCAACATCACAAAACGACCCTTGAGTTGCTCCTCGCGTAGGTGGTCGCAGAAGTAGGCGACATGCAGCCCCTTCTTGAGAGCTGCCAGTCCCGCCCCAAACAGCACCGAGGTGGCCCCAACTTTGGGGCGCGCGGCCACCAACGTCACCGCGCCGGCTGGGAAGCCACCATGGAACAGCGAATCGAGCGACAACAGCCCGGTGGTGACGCAGGCGCCTCGTGGCAATTCGGAAGCGTCGGCCAGTGCCACCCGCCGCTTGGCGGCAGCAAACAACGGTAGCTCACTGTCAGTGACAGCGACGCGCGTTGGTTTTTTCTGGCTCATTGGCATTGCCAAGAGTCTTGATCAGGGGTCTGACAACCTTGTTGAGCTTGTGGGCGGGTTTTGTTGTTACTTGAAGATTTTATGTAACATGTTGAATTTATTAAAAAAACACATAAGCCAGGGTTGCTGTGGTGCCGCCAAAGGCAGTGACATGAGCCTTCCATCGCGGCTCCACGCGTAAATTGGCGGTTGACCAGTCGGTGCGGCGGTCACACTGTAGGCCTACCTTGATCCGCGCCTATGGAGACGCACGATGCCGAACAGCTTCGATGTCCTGGGGAAATTGCAGCTACCGACCGCTACCTACCAGCTCTACGATCTAAGCGCGCTTGGCAAACGTTTCCCGGAGTTGCGGCGTTTACCGTACTCACTGAAGGTGCTGCTCGAAAACTTGCTTCGCCACGAAGACGGACGGGTGGTCAAGCCGAGTGACATCGAAGCGTTGATTCACTGGGACCCCAAACGTGAGCCCGACCAAGAGCTATCGTTTTACCCGGCGCGCGTGTTGTTGCAGGACTTCACCGGGGTGCCGTGCGTGGCCGACTTGGCCGCGATGCGCGATGCCATACGGCAGATGGGTGGCGACGCTCAACGCATCAACCCGTTGTTGCCGGTCGACCTGGTGATTGACCACTCGGTGCAAGTGGATCACTTTGGCACCTCCAGCGCCCTGGAGCAGAACGCCACGTTGGAACATCAGCGCAATGTCGAGCGCTACCAGTTCCTGCGTTGGGGACAAAAGGCGCTTAGCAACTTCCGCGTCGTACCGCCCGACACCGGCATCGTGCATCAGGTCAACGTCGAGTACCTGGCGCAGGTGGTTTTTTCCGGCCAAGGCATGGCCTACCCCGATACGCTCGTGGGCACTGATTCGCACACCACCATGGTGAATGGCCTGGGCGTGTTAGGTTGGGGTGTCGGTGGCATCGAGGCCGAGGCGGCGATGCTGGGTCAGCCTGTGACGATGCTCATCCCCCAAGTGGTGGGCTTTCGTTTGGCCGGTCTGCTCAAGCCGGGTGCCACGGCCACCGATTTGGTGCTGACCATCACCGAAATGCTGCGCAAGAAGGGCGTGGTCGGCAAGTTCGTCGAGTTTTACGGCCCAGGCATCGCCACGCTGCCCGTGGCCGATCGCGCGACCATCGCCAACATGGCGCCCGAGTATGGCGCCACGATGGGCTTCTTCCCAGTGGACCGCGAAACCCTCAAGTATCTGCGCTTCACCCACCGTTCGGCGGAGCAGGTGGAGTTGGTGGAGACTTATTGTCGGCGCCAGGGTTTGCTGTTTACGCCTGAGGCCCCCGACCCGGTGTTCAGCGACACGCTGAGCCTCGACTTGAGCGAAGTCGTGCCATCATTGGCCGGCCCGCGTCGACCGCAAGATCGCATCACGCTCAAAGACGCCAAGGCGGTCAGCCAAAAGGCGATCACCGAAACCTTCAAACGCACGCTGGGCGAGACGGCCGAGGTGCAA
>JAKLEG010000781.1 GCA_022703175.1 Myxococcota bacterium
TCCGCGCTCAGTAATCTCGATGCTGGTGGGATTAACGCGAACCAATCCATCGGTGACCAGGTCGTCGAGGGCACGAAGCTCGGTCCAAAAGTGCTTATGGAAGTCGATATGGAAGCGCCGCCCAATCGACTCCAGGTCCAAATACATGTTG
Organism: Myxococcota bacterium; assembly: GCA_022703175.1. Lineage (GTDB taxonomy): Bacteria > Myxococcota > XYA12-FULL-58-9 > XYA12-FULL-58-9 > XYA12-FULL-58-9 > JACRCV01. The sequence goes on from JAKLEG010000781.1 coordinate 152, forward strand.
CACATCAGCTCGATGATGACCGCCCGGCGCAACGTGTCTTCCGCATCCAGAACCTTGCCCTTCTCGGTAGCAAAGCGCCCCGCCTCGATGGCGGCGTAGTACTCCGGCAACTTGTGCGCGTTCTGCAAAAACGCCCCACCCATGTCGGAAATTGCCGAAACGCCAAAGCCGATCAGATGCGTGGGTTCCAAGACGGTGTAGCCCTGAAAGTTTCGATTCAAGCGCCGAGCATTGAAGGCCTGCGCCAACTCGTCGGTGGGTTTGGCAAAATGGTCGAAGCCAATCGCCTTGTAGCCCGCGGACATCAACGTGGAACGCGCCGCGTTGAACATCTGCCACCGCTCGGCGGCGCCGGGGATGCCGTGTTGTTCGAGCTTCTTTTGGTGCGGCTTCATCCAGGGCACGTGGGCGTAACCAAACACCACCACGCGGTCGGCCCCCAGCTCAATGGCCCGACGCGCCGAGTGTGCCAAGTGTGCAGGCGTCTGCTTGGGCAGGCCGTACATCAGGTCGATGTTGATGCTCTCAAATCCGAGTTCGCGCCCGAGCATGAAGATTTCGGTGCTCTTGGCGTCTGGCTGACAGCGCTGTGTGACCGCCTGTACGTCGTCTTGAAAATCTTGCACACCTAACGACATGCGGTTGAAACCCAAGCCGCGCAAGGTTTCCAGATGTGCACGTGACGTGACCATCGGGTCCACCTCGATGCCGATCTCGGCCTTCGGCAGCGGCTCGAACACATCCCAAAGCGCGTCACCTACCTCCTGCAACTCCGCTGGTGTGAAGAACGTCGGCGTGCCGCCACCAAAGTGCAGCTGCACCAGGCGCCTCTTGCCGAGATGTTGCTTCACCATCGCGATTTCGGTCTTTAACGCCTTCAGATAGGGCACCATGCGGTCGTGGCTCTTGGCGACCACGACGTTGCAGCCACAAAACAGGCACATCCGCTCACAAAACGGCAGATGTACATACACTGAGACCGGTTTGGTATCGGCGGCCACTTTGTTCAATGCTTGCACGGCGGCGTCGCTGGTCTGCGCCGTCCACTCCACCGCGGTGGGATAGCTCGTGTAGCGAGGACCGGGTCGGTCATAGCGCCCGATCAAGTCCGTGGGCACGTCATGTTGATTGGGAACGGGCACAGGCCCTTTCGCGTCGCTCACAACCGCACTCCCGGCTTGGTACCCAGTCGATGCACGACCTCCACAAGATGACGCACGTTCTCGGGGGGCGTGGGCGGCAGGACACCATGACCTAAGTTAAAAATGAAACCGGGCAGCCCTTGGGCTTCGTCGAGGATTTCCTTGGCGCGACGTTCGATCTCATCTTTGCTCGTGAGCAACACCACCGGTTCTAGGTTGCCCATCAGCGCGACACCATCACCCAGGCGGCGGCGGGCCTCGCGAATACTCACCTTCCAGTCCAGCGCCAACACATCGGCGCCCAAATCCGCGGCGGCTTCCAGGTGCGCGCCGATATCTCGCGCAAAATAAATAATCGGCACACCCAACGGTTTGAGCGCGCGGATCACTTCCCGGGCCGACGCAAACGCGAAGTTCCGCAGTTCGGCGCTCGGCAGTTCACCGGCCGAGGTGTCGAACAGCTGCACGATGTCACAACCCGCCTGTACTTGCGCGGTCGCGTGCGCCACCACCGCATCAATGACCTTGGCGAGCAGTGCCTGCACCATGCGAGGTTCGCTGTAGCAAAGCTTTCGAAAGGTCACCCAGGTCCCGTCTGGCTCACCCTCGATCATGTATGCCGCCAACGTGGCCGGCGCGCCCACGAAGCCAAGCAACGACACCTCTGCCGGTAATTCAGCGCGGGTTCGCCGCACCGCCTCCAACACCCCGCCCATGTCCCGTTCTGGATCCACGACACGCAAGCGCTATAGGTCACAAAGCTCACGGATGGGCGGCGACAGCTTGGGCCCTGGCTCGAACACCAGGGTCTGTCCGAGC
>JAKLEG010000782.1 GCA_022703175.1 Myxococcota bacterium
GTTGCGGCACAAACGGTAGCACGCGAGGCCAAGCACAAACAACACACGTCAGAGGGTCGCGCGGACAGCGAAGGCGCCCGCACTTGTCGCAAAGGCGTGGGCTGGTGTTACATTGAACAGATGGCCTCTGCAGCGAAGGCGGTGCGGAATCATTGGCGGCGGAAGTAATGGATGCTGGCGGCGGTGGTTCGTGGTCGATCAGGGTCCGCTCCAAGCGCCCTTGGCTAGCAGCAAGAAGCCCAACAACCTGACAAAACCTATGCGTCAGCGACGCTGCTGCCGACCAGCCTTGACCTGCGGCCGGCCTCGCAAAACCCGATCGTGGGCGCCCGACCATGACAACACGCGAACTGTTTGGCCTCGACGCACGGGCGGGCTCCAGGTTGGCTCTGCGAGCATCGTTTCCACCCAGGTCTTGCCGCGCATGACGATGACGAACACCAACTCATCCTTCAGAATAGCTCGCACCAGACGCTTCATCTCGCGGCGATGGTTGATGAAGCAACCGGTGCAGGGTTGCGCGACACGAAGCCAGATGTTGCCTGCATGTGTTTGAACGACAAGACAGCCGACTTGCGATGAGCCGGGCGCCGGCACCTCTAGCACCACCTCACCCTCGCGTTCGTGAGCGTAAGACCGCCACTCGGGGTGAGCTGTGAGCAACGAGCGTAGCGTTCTGCGGGCCATGGGGTTGAGCGAAGCGAGCATCGCGAAGTCAGCCTTTCGATCCAGCGGTGTCTCGGGCTCGGCGCGATTTGGCTGGCACGGGGGCCCCTACCTCCCGGCTACCATCGGGCCCTATCGTCCACCAACAAGATCTGATCGACCGGGTACCTCATCACCAACGCTATACGAAGCGCCTCCAACAATACCACCACGTCGCAATTGAAGTCCTGCCTCGGTTTAGCCCCAGATACTGCCATCGATCGCGCTATCACCAGATAGTCCGTTTACCACCCAAACGAGATCCACCACGCTCGCGCCTTGAGACTGCGACGCTCGGCTGCCCGGGTGAAGATCGATCCAACACCACCGTCAGCAGGTTGACAGGTCGGGGTTGGAGTCGGTTGCGGGTCGTGGTTCCTTGGCGATAGTTCCCGAGCTCCCGCTATTGTTTGGCTGAGTTTCGGCCGCCCAGCCTCATACCGAGCGGCGCGAATGAGGCCTTGATGAACATATCGTCGGGGAACCTTGTCGCACTAGACGGCCACAGCCGCGCTAGGCAGCAGCCCAAAGCGGACCGATGAGATCTTCTTCAAACAATACGAGCACTTGTGCCGGTGCAGTTGCGTTTGGCCTGGTTCCCAGACTACGCAATCCACCACGACCCGCCGCGGCTCAAACTGTCGCGCGACCTCGTGCGACCGCCTGTGGCGTGGATACAGTTCGGCGCAGACTCATAGCGTTTCCGTCGTGCCTTCTTCAATCGCATACACGTACGAATTCGCCCAGAGCATCCCTGGTTGTGTGTAGGTCACAAAGCGGCCGTCGTCAGAAATGCTCAAATCGCAGGCCCAGCCAAAATACCCATCGTATTGACCGGCGCCTCCGTAGTTGGCGCGCAACGAGGTTCCGTACAATCCCTTGGCACGAAAGATCCACGCTACTCGGTCACCTTCGAAGAAATGAAGCGCAACACCGCGACACTGCCTGTGTGGGGCGCCCCTTTTAGGCGCAACACAATGTAGTTCTGCAAACGGCTGGCCGTCATGAAGGATGATGTCGCCACGCACGACGATTGGACCTTGGGGGAGCCTGTGACCAAGCGCAAGCGGCGCTGCACACGCGCCGGCAAGAACCAACAACATCGCCGACAGCATTCGTGCCCTGCAGAGCATGTCGTTACTATCGCCGTGGGGCGCCATTGCGCGCAACTGGGTGGAGCGGAATATATTGTCGGGGAACCTTGTCGCACTAGACGGCCACAGCCGCGCTAGGCAGCAGCCCAAAGCGGACCGCGGAAGAGGATCGTCATGGAACCCTGACCGACCTTACCTGGAAGGCCGGAACAGTCCAGAATCACTAGCGATTTCATGGCATTATCGCAGGCCGATCAGCTTCCTGGTGCAGCCTCGCCCCGCTG
>JAKLEG010000783.1 GCA_022703175.1 Myxococcota bacterium
GTTGTTGTTGCCGAGCTGGGTGCGCAGCCATTCGTCGCCGCCGTACAACATCGGCGTACCATGTGAGATGAGTAACCCGACGAACAGGTTGCGCATGAGCTGACGCTTGATGTGCTCTTGGTTTTCGCCCCAGTCCCGCGAGCGGTTGTTGGACTCACCGTCGTCACGATTGCAAAAGGCGCTCATCGGGTTCGTGCAGCATACCGGATTCAATGGACCGCAGGCGTTCTGCTTTTGGGCGTATGAGAAGACGTCGTACATCGTGAAGCCATCATGCACGGTGACGAAGTTGGTGGCATGGTAGGGGCGTCGGCCGTCATCCCCAAACAGGTTGTAGGAGCCGGTCAGCGTGCCGCCACCATCGACTTTGTACTCGACGTTGTTCAACAGCCAGCTGTCGTTGTTCTGGAACGAGCGCCACCAGTCACGGAAATTGCCGTTCCATTCGCCCCATGCAATGTCGGCGCGGTTGGCCGATTTCGGGAAGTTGCCGAGCTGATAGCCCTGAGGACCCAGCGACCAGGGCTCGGCGATGAGACGAGTGTTGTATTGTTGTAACACCGGGTCGTCGGCGATCTCTTGCAGCACCGTGTTGGCCGGATTGTCCCAGGCGTTGTAGTCGCCATCCTTAAAGCCCAACACCGGTGCTAAGTCGAAACGGAAGCCGTCCACGTGCATCTCTTCGACCCAGTACCTAAGCGAGTCGAGGATGAGCTTGCGCCAGACGCGGTTGTTGGCGCGGGTTTGATTGCCGACGCCGGTGTTGTTCCAATAGGTCTGATTGTCGGCCGAGAGCGCGTAGTACGCCTGGTTGTCGAGGCCACGGAACGAATACAGTCCAGCGACTTCTTTCGGGTCAAAGTTGGCCAGCTGGGCGTCGGTGCCGGGATCCAGCGAGTGATCCGTCAGCTCGATGCGCTCGCGCCAAAAACCGCCTTCACCCGTGTGGTTGTAAACGACGTCTAAGATGACCTCGATGCCATGCTGGTGCAGCGTGTCCACCATCGCTTTGAACTCATCGATGACGCCGGCAGGTGTTCGCTGGGCGGTCGGTGTGGCGTAGGCGAGCTCGGGGGCGAAGAACAACAGCGTTTGGTAGCCCCAATAGCCACCGTCCAGCGGCTTCTCGAACACCGGCAAGAGCTCCACGCCAGTGATGCCGAGGTCGGCCAGGTAGCCGGCCTTTTCGGCAAAGCCGCGGTAGGTGCCTGGGTGGTCGACGCGTGACGAGGTGTCGGCCGTGAACCCCTTCAGGTGGACTTCATACAGGATAAGGTCCGAGAAGCGATGCCCCTCCCATTCGGGGTTCTTACGGTTTTCGCGCCAACGGGTCTCGTTGTCGCTCCAGAGGTAGCTGCTTTGTACCACTTGCGATTTGCTGGCCGCCGCGTACGTTGATACCGCGCGCGCCGGGCCGCTTGCGATACTGCCCTTCGACCAGTCGTGATCGCGATGATAGGCGCGGCTGTAGGGATCAAATAGCAACTTGTTTGGATTGAAGCGGTTGCCGGCGGCATCCACGTCGGCACCAAAACCCACGACGGAGCCGGGGTAGTAACCTGCATCGTGCGGCCAGTTGGGCCCCCAGGCGATGTAGCCGTAGTGTTGTCCGAGGCCAATCCCTTCGACGTAGAGGCTCCAGACATCCCCAAAGCGCTGCATTTCGAATTGACGCGTGGGTAGGCTGGCTTCGGGGTTGTCGAAGAGGGCCAGCTCAATGCGCGTGGCGTGCTCTGAGTAGACGTTGAAGCTGACACCGTGGTCGACCACGACGTTACCTAGATGCAGCAGGTTTTGCACGTCGGCGTCGGTAAAGCTTGGGGCCAGCGGCGCGGTCCGATACAGCGCCACGTGCGTCTTGTCGCCGTCACAGGCGCCCGTTCCCAGGCATGCGGTAAGCACGAACACGAAGGCGGAAAACCTAGAGCTGAGGGTCGCCATGGGCTCAAGACCATAGCCCAAAGCCGCAGAGGCCGAAAGCCAACGTGGCGATGTTTGGTCCAAGACCTTGCCGTTTGCGTTGTTCGCCGCCACACTGAAGGTAGTTGTCGGTGGGAGGAGGGGAGGCCATGCATCAACGC
>JAKLEG010000784.1 GCA_022703175.1 Myxococcota bacterium
TGCCATCACAAAACGAACCATTCGAGCAGACTTCATCGCTTGCGCAGGCCTTGCCCAGCCTGGCGGTTGCTGCGGGGTAACCCGCGCGGGCGAAGCTCGCCATGACGGTCGCCCGCCCCAGCGCCACATTCGCACCATCGCGCGCCTCAACCGCAAGCAGCATCGACCCGACCTCCGAACGTGTAATCGTGACGGCCAGCGGCAACTGCCGCGCCTTAAGCGACCAGGTCACAAGCGTACCGGCGGCGTCCCCGATCGCCAGCTGGGTCGCCCCGCTCGCCACAGCTAACGGATCTTCGACGGTTACCACAACGAAAGCCGAGCTTTGCGTGCAGCCAGACGCTAACAGAGGCAACCAAAGCAGAAAGCCACCATGCTGCATCGTGTTCACCATTGGGTGCACCGGAGCACCAGCTGGCTCGTACCAACGTCACAGGTGACAAAGTAAGGCGGACAGTCCGATTCCACCCACGCCAGGCAGGCGCGGGTCCCAGCGACAGCCAGCGATGGCGACACCGAGCGCATTAGGCTGTTGGAGACCCCGCCCTGCGACGCCGAGCCCGCACCCACCTCGACCCAATCGGCGGTATTCCAACGTTTGAGATAAACCTCACCGTTCCAGGCCCCAAACGACTCGTCGGCGTAGGCGACCCATGGACGTCCCAAGTGATCCAACGCCAGGCTCGGCCCCCACGAATGGCCCGCCGTGGCGCTCACGTTGCCAAACGGCACCGCCGTGCTCCCAAGCCAACGCCAACCTGCCGCGTCATGCAGCAGCGCATGAATCTCGCCATTGCCAACAAACGCATCACCATAGGTCAACACCAGCCGCTCTTGGGGGTCGATCTCGATTTGCGGCGTCGTGGCGGCGTTCCAGGTACCGGTCAGACAGCCTGCTGTGGCATCAGCGGAACCGGGCGTGTATTCAACCACGTAGCCTGCAGCAATGGTGACAAGACAGATGTTCGAATGACGTTCATACGCCACGACCGGCATGCCGGTCGCGGCCACTGCCACCGCGGGCTCATGCCCATTTGCCAACGCCCCCTCTGCAGGGTACCCGCGCCAGCTGACCCCGTCCCAATAACGCAGATAAATCAAGGCGGTGTCGTCCTCCCATACCACGACAGGGGCGCCGGCGGAGGTCACGGTAAGATCCGGCGAGTGGGCATTGCCGCAATCGACATTGAGAGGCAGCGTCGAGGCCGATCCCCCCAGCTCGCTCCAGGCGTTGCCGTCCCAGAGCCGTAGCCAAATACTCGCAACCCCTGAGGCGCCCGCTCGCGTACCCCAACTTACGAAGAGCTGATTGTTGCGGCCAACTCTCGCAAGTAGCGCGCTCACGTTTCCGGTGGCTCCACTGATGCCTGTACCGCTGGCCGAACCACTCCCCAACTCGACCCAAGCCTGACCATCCCAACCAAGGCCGTACACCGAGGTCGCACCCGCGCCGCTGTCCAACCAAAAAATCGTCGGTAGGCCGGCCTCGGTCAAAACCACCGCAGGGCTGAACACGTTCCCCAGCGTGCCGCTCAGCCCTTGAGGATGGCTGATGGTGCCTGGATCGGGTTGCCACTCGCTGTCGGTCCAATGCAATTCGGTCACCGCGGCGAGCTTTTGGCCCGCGAACACATTCACCGGGGCGTGACCCGGTTGAAACACCAGGCTGCCGCCACCACCCTCTTCGGGATAAATACCCGGGGCCACCATCGAGCCCGCCCCCATTTCCCCCCACGTGCTGCCATCAAACCGCGCCACATAGGTGTTGGCCCCAAAGGAACCAACAGCCTCAAACCACTCAAGGGCTGCTTGTCCGTCCTCCAACGGTACGAGACTCATCGCGTCGGCCGCGGCTGCGGCACCGGTGATACCCCAACCGGACGCCGAGCCCGTGCCGCACTCAACCCAATGGGTACCGTCCCAGCGCTTCACGTAATTGCGCGACTCTGGGTCGTGTAAAGTTTTTTGTGTCTGACCCTGTTTTTGTCAGTTCAGCAACCCCTGGATCACCGCATCGATCGTCGTGCTCGGATGTCCCTTCCGCGTGCGTGAGAGGTATAGGTTGGCCAGTTTC
>JAKLEG010000785.1 GCA_022703175.1 Myxococcota bacterium
GTTACGCTTCAAGCCTGCGTCGGAGGCCAAAACCGACAGTACGCAACAGAGGGCGCGACCTGAGGGGACAGCGCCGATGGCGGGCGAGCCTGGACCGCCGTCCGTAGCGGATGTCACGTCCGGTGAGAAGGCGCGCGTCTCTGTGCCGCGCAACAGGCGCACTGTGTGGCGTCTAGATGCCGCAGGCCTCCCCCAAGCGGTGTTCGTTGAGATAGGCATCAGCGACGGCAAGGTTACGGCGATCGAAGCGGGGGCGTTGAACGAGGGAGAGCTCGTCATCACCGGCATCGATGGCGCCGACACCGGCAAAAAAGCTCAACGCCCGCCCTTCGGGCGACTGCTGTAACGTCATGGCACTCATCGAGCTAGACGGTATTCACAAGACCTACGATGCCGGTGACGCCGAGGTACGGGCGTTGGCCGGGGTGTCTTTGACCATTGCGCAGGGCGAGTCGGTGGCGATCATCGGACCGTCTGGGTCTGGCAAGTCGACGTTGATGAACATCTTGGGGTGTTTGGACCGCCCGACGCGTGGTCGCTATCGGCTCGATGGTCAGGTCGTAGAGACGTTGACTCGCAATGGGCTTGCGGCCATCCGCAATCGTTGCATTGGCTTCGTCTTTCAAAGCTTCAATCTGTTGTCGCGCACCAACGCGGTGGACAACGTGGCGTTGCCGCTCATTTACGCGGGCATTCACAAAAAAGAGCGGGAGCGACGCGCACGGATGGCGCTTGAACGGGTGGGTCTCGCCGACCGGATACACCATCGCCCCAATCAGTTGTCGGGCGGACAACAGCAACGCGTTGCAATTGCGCGGGCGCTCGTCACCGCGCCGCGCTTAATCTTGGCCGACGAGCCCACCGGCAACCTCGATTCCAAAACCAGTGTCGAAGTGATGACTTTGTTTCAAGAGCTCGCGAAGGACGGCATGACGATAGTGCTCGTGACCCACGAACCCGACATCGCCGCCTGCGCCAATCGCGTCATCGAAGTGCGGGACGGCCTGATTCGCGTCGATCGCGCCCGCACCGCGGTTCCAGCGCAGTCTTTGCTTTTGAGCGGAGGGTCGCACGCATGAACCCGCTCCAGGTCATCGCAGTCGCATTTCGCGCGTTGATCAGCAACAAGATGCGTTCGTTTCTGACAGCCTTGGGGGTGGTCATCGGCGTTGCCGCTGTGATCGCGATGACCGCGATTGGTGCGGGTGCGCGCGCTCGTGTCGATAAGACGTTCGAGTCGATGGGCAGCAACATGCTCGTGGTGCATTCGGGCTCCCACCGGCAAGGCGGTCCCCACGCCGCGGCGGGTTCGCAGATGTCACTGACGTGGGATGACCTAACGGCGCTTAGGGAGCAAGTCGCGAACGTGCGTTATGTGGCGCCGATGTTGTCTAAGCAGGTGCAGGTGATGGCGGAGGGACAAAACTGGGCCACCACCGCGCAAGGGACCACGGCGGATTTTTTTGCGATCCGAAACTGGCCGATTGCGCAGGGACGTGGCTTTGAACCGCTGGATCTGGACAGTGGCGCCAAGGTTGCCATCGTCGGCAAGACGGTCGTGAGCAACCTGTTTGGAGCCGACGCCGAACCGCTGGGTCAGGTGATCCGTCTGGGGAACGTGCCGTTCGTGATTATCGGCGTCGCCGCCGAGAAGGGACAGGCTGGCCCGGGCGGCGATCAAGATGACACGGTGTTCGTGCCGGTGACGACCTATCGCGCCAAGCTGCAGGGGGGGCTGACTCAATTTATTCCGGGCATGGTTTTCGTCAGTGCGGTTTCGCAGGCTGCCACCGCTAGCGTCAAAGGCGACATCGAGGCCCTGTTACGTGCAAGACACCGCATTCGCCCCGACACGCAGGATGACTTCACGGTGCGCAATCTCTCCGACATGGCGGCGGCCCAAGCCGAAGGGGCAGCAACTCTCACGGCGTTGTTGGCAGCCATCGCGCTGGTCAGCCTCGTGGTGGGCGGCATCGGCGTGATGAACATCATGTTGGTCTCGGTGACCGAACGGACTCGCGAGATCGGCCTACGGATGAGCGTG
>JAKLEG010000786.1 GCA_022703175.1 Myxococcota bacterium
CGGCAGCCTCGATCGCGTACACGCGCCCGAGGAAGGCCGCACCCACATACGGGTATGCGAGTTCGGGAGCAGCCTCATGTGCCCGGAGCCAGAACTCGCGTTGGTCGCGCCACAGCAATGCGTCGATCTCCTCAAGGGTGGTGTAGGGCGCTAGCGCGCGCCGCACACAGCGATGGATGATCGTCGCCGCGATCTCATGAGACATGGCTTTCCAGACCGAGCCATCCGCAGCGGTGGGGGCGTGGACCAACGCGGGAGGCGAGTCAAACGGCCAAAACTGGTAAAGATGCACGAGTTCGTGAGCAAGAACCTCGACAAGCTGTGATTGCAGCCAGATCGAATCGCCCTTCGAGTCGAGTCGGATGCCCGAGTAGGCCAGGATCATCGGTATGGGAGCCCGGGTGTCGTTCAGGTTCACGGGCGTCTGCTGGATGTACGTGCAGTCCCCGGGCGGCAGGCGAATATCGACGGCAATCGCGTTAGGCCCGCGTCTCGGCCCTGCCAAGGTCGAGACGAAGCTCGCGACGAGTTCCGCAAGCTCGGCCATTGCGCGCGCGTTGGTCACCGTTGGCTGTGCCACATTCGGACGCGCTAGCCATTCGGCCAAAGCATCGCGCTCGGACACCGGGACAGAAAACTGGACGGACACTGGACCAGAGTTCGACACCTTCCTGGTGAACCATTTGATGTGCCTGCAGACGCCTTGGGCTCCGCCGTCGCGAGCTGGAGCGACGACGACGGCCGCCATGTGCGTGAGTTTTCCACGAGTGAACTGAAAGTCATACCCAGGACTCGCCCGCCGAGGTTCCACCCCAGTTCTCCCCTCCGCTCCTCCGTGAAGTGGCCAAGTCGCGGCGGCTAGGGTCAATCCAATGACCAATAGGCATTTCGAAGCACAGTCTTCGAGACATCCCAGCAAACACCTACGTGAAGTCAACTGCCCAGTGGTTCTGCGTGATTGCCGCACCTAACACTCCAACTAAGAAATGGAAAAGAGCCGAGGGTGAGGGGTGATTAGTTTCCCCACCCTGCGGCCGATGCCGAACCGGGCAGGTTCGATGCTTCCTAGGTGATGAGTGGCCGACCGGCAGTACCGCCGCCGGTAACCGTCACACCGACCCCGATCTGTACGGTGGAGAGGTTGATATTGCCGACGGACTGTCGGATTCCAATCGTGCCGGATCCGGCGCCAGTCGCGGTCACTGACGCTCCGTCAATCCACCAGGCCCCCTGAACGGCGCGATAGCCTACTGTAGCGACCCAGTAGTCAACCGCGCTCGGCACTGAGAAGCGAAGTCCAGCGGCATCCACGGCAAGCGGAAACATCACTGTCTCGCTTCGACCGTCATCCAGCAACGTTTGAAGATTAAAGGTTGCAGCGGCCGTGGATTGATAAAGAAATCCGGGCAAGGAGAGAGCAAGAAGGTAGTCGCTCGCCGAATACGGGACGAGCTGCGTCAGATCGATCGTCCACTCGACATAGTTCTTCGGTGGTTCACCTGGTTTGGGGGGAGGCGGTGGCGGGGGAGGTAGGCGGTCACAATCCCAGCTAAAGAGCGTTTGGACCGTAGGCAGCTTCACACTTCCACTCCCACTGCCTCCGGGTAACACCTTGCCGCCGCTCAACGACCCGCTCAACGCCACTTCCAGAGCAGCGATTTCTTGGCGAGCGCGAATGTTGATTGCTCGATGCCCCGGAGGACAGGCTAGTTGGCCAGAGTTGGCCCCGAACAGTTGTGCGGCCGCGCCTCCGGCGCGAAACAAGAATGGCGTCGTCATGAGTGGAAGAAACATTGCTCTTCTGCGAATTTGCATCACCCCTCCAAGAGATTTTTGGGTTTGAAGGTCGACGCAGCGCGCCGCCCAAGGCGATTAACTCAGCTTCCGCGTACCTAGGGGAAGGGGGAAAATTCGACAAACAAAGGAGGGGTGAAAGTCTTTACTTATCGCCTGAGGCACGTATACGCACCTCTCCAACCTACGCCTATGTCGACTAGCTTGCGAGCCCAAGCCCCAGCGGA
>JAKLEG010000787.1 GCA_022703175.1 Myxococcota bacterium
GGCCGAAGGCTTCACCGGCCGTCCGGGTGCCTACGTCGAGTTGGCCGACACCATCCGCGGCTTCAAGGAAATCGTCGAAGGCAAGTACGACGACCTGCCCGAACAAGCCTTTTACATGATGGGCACTATCGAGAGCGTGGTCGAAAACGCCAAGCGCATCGCTGGCTAGGTACCGCACGCCAAGGCGGCATGAGGGTTCGTGCATGGAAAAACTAACGGTCTCGCTCGTGACGCCGCAAAAGCAGGTGGTGCGTGTGGACGCCGACATGGTCACCGCGCCATCGGTTATGGGTGAGGTGGGCATTTTGCCCAACCACCGCGCGCTTTTGGCCGGCCTGCAAGAAGGCCCCGTGCTTATTAAGAACGGCGACAAGGCGGAGCTCTACGCCGTGTCGGGCGGCTTCATCGAGGTCGATCGCAACCACGTGACGTTGCTTGCGGAAACGGCCGAGCACAAAGACCAAATCGACCTAGACCGCTCGAAGGCTGCCTTGAAGGATGCCGAACAAAAGCTTGCCAAGCTCGACTTTGGCACGCCGGAGTATGAGGAGCAGTGGGGGCGGGCGAAGCGGGCGAAGGTTAGGTTGATGGTGGCGAGTGCGAAGTAGGCCCGCGCGCACCAAGAATACAGGCCCCCGTGCGAAGCGCTCGAAACGCGTCCAAGAGCCACATCCCGTCGCGATCGTCGTTGTCACCTGGAACAGCAGCGCAGAAATCGACGCCTGTTTGGCCAGCGCTTTTGCCGCTCAGCCAGCCGAAGTGGTGGTGGTGGACAACGGTTCTAAAGACGACACCTTGGCACGTGTGCGCCATAACTACCCGCTCGCCCGAGTGTTGCCGCAGCCTAAAAATGTAGGTTTTGCGGCAGGCTGCAACCTGGGTATTGGTGTCACTACCGCCCCCTATTTGCTTATGCAGAACGCCGACGCGGTGCTCGCTCAGGACTATCTCAAGCTTTTGGTTGCAAGCCTTGCGCGCCACCCTGAGGCTGCCTCCGCGGTGGGTAAACTGGTGTATGAAGAGGGTGGCAAGCGCTACATCGACTCGGCCGGCATCACGATTCGGCACTACGCGCTGTGTCCGCTCGACCGCGGCCTGGGTGAAGAAGACCGCGGCCAGTATGACAAACCTGAAGAGATCTTCGGCCCGTCTGCTGCCGCAGCGCTCTATCGCCGCAGTGCCCTTGAGGCCGTGGGCCCCGAGATCTTCGAAGCCTCGCTGTTTGCCTACTACGAGGATGTCGACCTGGCGTGGCGCTTGAACCGTGCCGGGTTCACGCATCGCTATGAGCCTTCAGCCATCGCCTTTCACTGTAGGCGCGGCCCGGCAGGCAAACCGAAGCGGATCTCGGAGCAAGCATTCGTGAACCGCTATCGGGTGTTTGCGAAGAATGAGAGTGCGCACACGATGCTGCTTGTGGGACCGCTGGCAGTAGCCTGGGAGACGGCGCGCATCCTTCGGCGAGGTGGTGCGGCACTGCGCTTGCTGCGCGTTACTCGAACGGCACTGCGTGAAGTTGCCCAGATTCTTCGGGGACGCGTTCGCGGGGGCTTGGGTCTTTGACGGTGCCAACAAAAAGCCTTGTGAACCTTAAGTGACTGCCGTAGTTGGACCCACGGAGGGGAGACCGTGACCGTGGAGTCTAGCTCGATGGATACTGACGTAACGAGACAAGACCAGCACCTCGTGATTTGCAAAAGCAACGCCGTTCAACGTGAACCGTTGGTCTTCTTCCACATACCCCGCACTCGCGGGACATCCGTATGGCATCAACTTGCACAGTTCTCCGACAAGGCCTTGTGTTGCTACGACCTCAATTTCGAGACCGAGCAGCAATACGGACTCGCCATCTATGCCAGAGCGACACTGACTCGTGATCTCCCCAAGCTGCGGACGCCACTCGACCATCCCTTGTGCATCCACCACCATGTGCCTGTTCGACTGGATGACCTGCTACCTGGGACGCGCTACTTCGCATTCTTTCGAGACCCCGTGGCGCGCTTTGTCAGTGACCTCG
>JAKLEG010000788.1 GCA_022703175.1 Myxococcota bacterium
CACAGCTTGGCATCGACAGAGCCGGAGTCGCCGGCTTATCGGTGGTCGTGGGATTGGTGCCGTTGTTGTATTCCTGCGCGTTGCTCAAGCCGTCTAGGTCCGGGTCGGCCGAACTGTTGTGGCTGGTTATGTCGCCGAAGTAGGCAACTTCCCAGGGATCTGGGAGACCATCGCCGTCCACGTCAACAAAGTAGTTAACCGTAAAGGCATTGGCGGAGGTCCATGCACTGGTGCCGCCACCTAGATCCACTGAGCGGACGCGCCAATAGTAGGTCGTGCCGCTCGCCAGGCTGGTACCCAAAACGGTGCTATCCGCCGAGATGCTAGACGAGGAAGCATAAGGTGCACCAGACAAGCTGGCGTTGTCGAACACTTGGACATCGTAGCGCAGTGCCTCACCTTCGGGATCAGACGCACGCACCCATGAGAAGACCGGATTGGGTGTCAACGCATGGCTGTTGGGGGCTGGACTTAACAGCGACGGTTGGCTGGGAGCGTCATTAACAGCGCTGGCCACGAAACATGCTGAGATCCAACCGCTCGTAAGGATGGCGTCGTTTGAGCGAACCCGCCAGCAATAGGTACGGTTCTCACTCAGTGCTGCCGGAGGGGCCCACCCAGTCGTGTTGGAGCCGAGTTGATGGATGCCCGTCGCGCTCTGCAGAGCGGCGGTGACAAACGTCATATCGGTATCCAGCTGGAAGTCGTACGTGAGTGAGTCGAGGTTGGGATCGTCGGCGTTCAAGATGACGAGGGTTGGGCGCAACGTGTTCGCCACCGTGCCGTTTTGCGGATAGAGCATCGTCGGGGCTTCGGGGGCGATGTTAACGGTACTGTAAAAGAAGCTCGCCGCGAGCATCCAGGGCCCCGTCAATCCCAGGTTGTCGCGCGCGCGGGCGCGCCACCAATACCAGCTATTCTCAGCGAGCACTGCAGACACGGTCCAGGAGGTTGTGCCGACACCTGCAACAACTCCGGTTGTGGAATCGACCAGGATTCCCAGCGCCGCGTCAGAGTAAAGCTCGAACTCATACGTCATGGTGTTTTCGTCGGGATCCGTTGCGTCACCAACCACCAACATCGGCGAGGCAAGCTTCTGTTGCGCGCCATCTAGCGGGCTGCTCAGCGTGGGCGCGCTGGGCGCTTCATTGAAGGTGTTCACGAGGAACTCACAGGTGGTACTCCATCCGGCATCAGGCAGCGTATTTACGTAGCCGTCCAACGCGCGAACTCGCCACCAGTAACGCCGGTTTTCACTAAGCGGGGACACCATGGCCCACGTGGTTGTGCCGCCACCGCCCGCCGGGAGGATGGTGCTCAAAACGCGGAAGTTAAGATAGCTGTCAGTGTAGAACTCAAACGTGTACGCCAACGCTACCGGCGGCGTACCTGCCGGCTGTGTGGCGTTGGTGATCGCGAGCGTAGGCAAGAGCGTTGTGATTGTGCTGCCGCAGGCAGGCGATGTCGGTACTGGCGCACTCGGACCATTGTAAAGCGTCGGGTCGCTGCCTTGTTGGAACTCAACGCCGTTGGCGCGACCATCGCCATCCGGGTCGTCGAACTGGGTAACGTCGAGGCTGGCGAAGTATTGAGTCTCCCACGAATCGGGTAGGCCATCACCGTCGATATCCAAGAACTGCACATTGGTGATCGTCCAATCGAGGCAGGTTTGACCGCCGTCGTTGTCGGCCACACAGGCTCTCACGGGCGGGTTTGAACCCAACGACTGAGCAAAGTTCGGCGTCCAGGTGATAGCGCACGTGCCCGTGTTGATGGTCATCCCTAACGGTTTTGTGGGCAATGAACAGCTGTGCGTGTCGGTGATACCCGGATCGTTGTAGGTGAGGGTGTAAGTGTAGGGAGCACCTTCAAGCGCGGTGCTGGGCGGCGCGCCGGAGGTGATGATGGGCGCCACGTTCGCGATGGTTGCCGTGAGGGTATCGCTGCCGGAGCCACCATCGTCATCGGAGACCGTGCCGGTCACCGTGAAGACACCGTCATCGACGAAGAC
>JAKLEG010000789.1 GCA_022703175.1 Myxococcota bacterium
CACCACGGCGGTCGCATTGGCAGCCGCGTTGGGTGCACAAGCGTGTGAGATCTATTCCGATGTCGATGGTGTCTACACTGCCGATCCAAGTGTTTGTCCGCAGGCGCAGCTGCTGCCTGAGTTGAAATACGAAACGATGCAAACGATGGCGGGTGCCGGTGCGAAGGTTCTGAACGCCGATGCCGTGGAGTTTGCGCGCCGCGCTGGCATTGCGATCTTCGCGCGGAAGACCGCCGATGGTGCGGGGCGCCAAACGGTGGTTCACGCTGCCGCTCATGAGCCGACTGGAGTGGTCGCGGTGGTGGGTGCGACGACAGTATCCCAGGTGGTGGGACCCGCGCTCAGTATGGCGACGTCGATCGACGCGTTGGCTTTGCGAGGGGGTCGGGTCATGGTGGCGACGCAGCATGGGGACCGAACGATCCTGCTTGTGGATCGCACCAGTGTGCCGGGAAAAGATCCGTCGGTCGTGGCGAGCTGGGCCGCGCCGCTAGGTGCTGTCGCCACGTCGGTGGGCGTGGTGACGCTTGTGGGTACGGGGTTGCTCGTGCGACCAGAGGTGTCGCAGATCCTCGAACAGCTGACCGACGAACTTGGGCACCATCCCACCGCGTTGTTCGGTTACGACTTGTCCCTGACCTTGGTCGTGCCGGCGCCCACCGTGGATCGGCTCGTGCAAGCATTGCATCATGCGTTGATCGAGTCGGTGGTTACGTCACCCACGCGCTGAGTGCCAACAGCCATTGCGCTGCGAAGTAGCTGCCGAGCTCGACGCCGTAAGGCGCGGCCGGAGCCACGAAGCGACGGCGAGCGACAAGGGTATCGCTGGCCATGAATAGGAGGGCGCCCAAGGCGGCCGCACCCCGGCCCAGGGGTGCTGTCGGGGCCGCAAGCGCATACGCAGTTGCGGAACCAACAAACAGAGACATCGCGCAGACGTAGATGAAGATAGGCCGGCGCAGTCGCCCCACACCCTTGCGCAGCCATCGGTACACCAGCAGTCCCGGAATGAACGCGAGCGGAACCGTTACGGAGAGCCAGGCCAGCGAGGCGTGCAACGACAAGAAGCTCCACGCGTAACAGAGCAACGTCATCAAGAATGCCCCGGCTCCGGCAACGAAGTACGGCTCAGAGAACATCAACAGCACATCTCCTAAGAGGGCGCAGGTCATCCCTAGCACCAGCCAATAGGGTGGCGTTGTGTTGGCTGCATGACAGAGCAGGATGAGGCTCGCCAGAACCGACAACATGGCACTCGGCTTGGCTAGCCAATGGACCCAACGCCTTTGCGCCGGTCGTCCCCAGATTGCCAAGGCTGCGGCGATAGCGACGGTGAAAGCACTGACCGTGGTCCAGCCAACCAAAGACACGCGGAACCCTCCTTCGCGCCTAGGTTAAGTGTGCGGCCGGCTCACCCGCGTTGGCAAGCACCTGGCGGCGCAGTGCGCGGCGCATCAGCACGACAAACACCACGATGATGACAGCGAGGGGGAGGAGCGACATGAGGCCCTCCAGACCTAGCGCGCATCCTAAGTTGAAGGACACGGGCCAGGTTGGGTGGCCATCTCCCAACCCCTGAATGTGCAGGACACGCTCGTGACGAAAGTTGAGCTTGCCGGCGCATAGTTGCTGCCAGAGCCACCCGGTGACGGTGGCACGCGCAGGTCGCGTGGGCGGGGGTGGGGGGGTGGCGGTCACGGCGGCCGCCATGAACATCGTGACGTAGCCTATGGCCATGCCGACATGCATCCAACCGCGGTGGGTAGGATAGACGGCCGCGATCGGCAGAGCGGCAAAGACAACAGCCAAGAGCGCGTAGCGGGAGCCGAGCCCCCAGCCGGAATGCCAGTAGCTCAGGCAGGAAATCGCCGCGAGAAAGCCTGTGACAACCGCAACGGAAAGAAGGCCTTCGGGACGAGTTGTCGGGTGGCGCAGCATGCGGGCGGCGCCGGGGACGATGGCCACGAGGAAGGGGCTCATGAAAACGAAGCCA
>JAKLEG010000079.1 GCA_022703175.1 Myxococcota bacterium
CGACGCTCAGTTGGGTGGGATACAGCGGCTGGGCCGCCATCGCTCCCAACACGCCATCTGGCGTGGGCGTCGATGGATAGCGCAGCAGATCGCCGCCGGCCTGGGCCTTAGGCCCGATAGACACCAGGGCGACAACCAGCCCGTACGTAAACAGCCGCTGAGACGTCATGACTCCCAAGATGGAGGGATGCTAGGCCAGACCGGGACCTAGGCGCTAGTTTTTCGCGGCAATATGCCAGAGGCGGGTGCTACGGAACGGTCACGGCCTGCGGTACGACATAAAAGCCGGTACCGTCACCCAGCTGGCCTGCTTCGTTGAATCCCCAAACGAACAGCTGGTTACCCGTGGTGACGCCGATGCTCGACCGAAGAACGTCTGAGAGGGTGCTCCACGTTCGTGCGTTATCAAACAACACCAAACGGTTGAGACTGCTGTCTGAGGCAAACTCGCCTGCCGCAGGCGCTCCCCAGCGCCCGGTACGGTAGAGAAACCCATCGATGCCATCCACCGCAAAACTGGCCAATCCGAAGCCAGCCGACACCCAGCTCCACGACGTCCCGGGCAAGGTCACTTGGGTGGGAGTCGAACGATTGGAACCGCTGCCATCCCCTAACTCCCCAGCGCTGCCACGACCCCAACACCAGAGCTCATCGGCGGAGTTCACGCCGCAGGCGTGGTCGGCGCCCACCGTCAGCTGATCCCAGTTGCTCGCTGTCCCCACCTGCTTCGGAGTATTGACGGGTGAGGCGGAACCATCCCCAAGCTGATAGCTGCCGTTTTCGCCCCAACAAAAGCTCTGCTTGAGCGAGTTCAACGCACAGGTGTGTTGATGGCCCGCCCCGACCCAGGTCCAGTTGCTGGCCCCCGTGGATTCTTGCACGGGTGAGCTGCGATCGATGTTGGAGGCATCTCCAAGCTGGCCGCTGGCGTTTCGCCCCCAACAGTAAAGCTTGCCCGTACTGGCCAGAGCGCAGGAGTGGAGTCCGCCCGTGGTCACCTGGGTCCAGTCGCTCGCTCCCGGAACCAAGGTGGGTGTGCTTTGATCGTTCGTGTTCCCAGTGCCGAGCATGCCGTAACTCCCCATGCCCCAGCAGTAAAGCTCACCACTGCGGATGGCGCAGGCATGACCTCGGTAGGTGCCGCCGTTCGCGTCATAGTACTGGTAGGTGTCGACCACACTCCAACCAGGCGCCGCCCCGACCTGCACAAAACTCGTCGCAAACGCGATCGTTCCCAGACCGAGGTTACCGTAGGTATTGCTCCCTGCCCCCAAGAGCTGCCCGGTGCTGGTCGTCGCAAAGGTCGCCAAACCATCGGTCACTGCCGACACCCAGGTTGACGCCGAGCCCACCTGCGTGGGTTGGTTCTTATGGCCAATGGTGCCGAGCCCAAGCTGGCCATAGCTGTTGTTGCCCCAACACCAAAGCTGGCCGCCACTCTTGACGCCACAGCCATCGAGATAACCCACCGTCACCTCGCGCCAATCGGTGTCTGTGCCAACCTGGGTGGGTAGGACGTGCGCTACCACCGAGCCATCGCCCAGGGTTCCACGGCTGTTTATCCCCCAGCAGAACAGTTGCCCTGCCTCATTCACCGCACAGCTATGTTGATTGGCCGACTGTCCTGCCACGGCCACATAGGCCCAGTTGCTCGCACTTCCGACACGGGTTGGCACGCTAGCTGGGCTCCCCCAACAATGCAGCTCCTTAGCGGTGTTTACTGCGCAGGCGTGGTCGGTCCCGACGGCGATGTGGGTCCAAGCCCCAGCGACGAGCGCTGGCGTGTCCTGATTGCTGGCATTGCCTGTGCCGTTCGTTCCAGCGTCGCCGCGGCCCCAACAATACAACGCGTTGGTCGTGGTGCGCGCACAACTATTGTTGGTGCCAACTGCTACCTGCGCCCAGTCTGTCGCGGAGCCGACCTGGGTAGGAACCAACACATCGGCCGCAATGGCCCCCAACCCCAGCTTGCCGTAGGCATAGTGCCCCCAACAGAAGAGTGTTCCGGCGGCAGTGACGGCACACGTATGCGCGGAGCCGGTTGACACCGAGGCCCAGTTGCTGGCGGCGCCGACGCGGGTCGGTGCATTCTGGTCGGTGGTGGTGCCAAGGCCGAGCTGGCCTTTGTTGTTGTTCCCCCAACACCAGAGCTCGTGGGCAAAGTTGATGGCACAACTGTGGGTGGCATTGGCCCCGACGCCAAGTGTTGCCCAATCAGCGGCCGCGCCCACCCGCGAAAGCGAGCCCACCGCGAAGGCCGCCGAGCCCACGCCCAGGTTGCCGGTGCGGTTGAAGCCCGTGCAGTACAGTTCGTGCACGCGGTTTATCACGCAGCTTCGATCGGTAGCGGTGGCGACCAAGGGCCGGTCACGTCGCACCGTGACCACCAACGTGGCCGGCGTAGCATCGGCGATGCCGCGTGCATCGGTACAAGTGTAAGTCACGGTGTAGCGACCGGCGGTGGCAAAGCTGATGCTCCCCGGGTCTTCGCTGGTGCTGTTGCTCGCGCCGCCCCCGAAGCTCCAGAGGTGGGTGCGAGTAGCGCCGCCCACGTCGTCATCGGTGCACGTACCGGTGAAGGCCACCGAACCGCCAGCATCGATCGTGGTGGCCGCTGCAGGCGTATTGATCACGCCGTCGGGCGGCCCGTTGACGGTGATGGTCACAGCGGCGGGGGTGGGGTCGTCGGTACCCAAGGCATCCGTGCAGGTGTACGTCACAACATAGGTTCCGGGCGCGGCAAAGGTCACGCTGCCCGGATCGGCGAGGTTGGTGCTGGCAGCGCCGCCGTCGAAGTTCCAATAGTGGTTGTGGTTGGTGCCACCCACGTCGTCGTCGGTACACGTGCCGGCAAAGTTCACAGCCCCTAAAACGTTGATGGTTTGGTTGCCCGCCGGAGTGTCGATGCTGCTGTTGGGCGGTCCATTCACCCAAACGACGATGCTCGCTGGGGTGGGGTCGGCGACCCCCTGTTGATCGGTGCACGTGTAGGTCACCGTGTAGCTGCCGGCGGTCGCAAACGTCACGCTGCCAGGATCCTCCACCGCGCTATTACTCGCCCCGCCGCCAAAGTTCCAGGCATGACTACCCACTTGGCCTTCCGGATCGATGCAGCTGGCGGTGAAAGCAACGCTCTGCCCCACGAGGATCGTAGGCGATGTCGCTGGGGTGTCGATCGTTCCGTTAGGCGCGCCGTTTACGGTAATCACCACCTGCGCCGGACTCGTGTCGGCCACACCGCGCGCATCGGTGCAAGTGTATGTGACGGTGTAGCTCCCGGCGCTGGCGAAGCTGATGTTACCTGGGTCAGCAAGCGTGCTGTTGGTGGCACCGCCGGCGAAATTCCACGCATGCGTGTAGGTGGACCCCCCAACATTGTCGTCTGTGCAGCTACCGGTAAAGCTGACGGTTCCCCCTACCGCGATGGTCGTGGCAGCTGCGGGTGAATCAATGACGCCGTTGGGCGCGCCGTTGACCGTGATTTGCACACTCGCGGGGCTGGTATCCGCGAGGCCGCGGATATCGGTGCAGGCGTAACTCACGGTGAAGACACCAGGCGTCGCAAAGGTGACGCTGCCAGGATCGGCGGCGCTGCTGTTGGTGGCGCCCCCGCCAAAGTTCCAGGCATGTGTGACACTGACACCCCCCACCCCATCATCAATACAAGTGCCTGTAAATATTACACTTTGTCCGGCATCGATGGTTTGTGCGCTGGCAGGTGCATCGATGCTGCTGAGCGGCGGACCATTCACCGTGACCACGACGCTGGCCACACTGGGATCGGCGATGCCGCGGGCATCGCTGCAGGTGTAGCTCACGGTAAACGTCCCGGCGGTGACAAACGCCACCGCGCCCGGATCAGCGGCCGTGCTGTTGGCCGCACCGCCGCCAAAATTCCACGCGTGCGTATAGCTTGCGCCCCCGATGTTGTCGTCACTGCAGCTCGCCGTGAAACTGACGCTTTGCCCGACGTCGATGGTAGGCGGGGCCGCGGGGGTGTCAATAACGCCGTTCGGAGCACCATTGACGGTGATCACCACGACGGCGGGAGCGGTGGGCGTAAGCCCCAAGGCATCGGTGCAAGTGTAGGTGAGCGTATAGATGCCAGGCACCGCAAACGTCACGGTGGGGTCTTCTAGGTTGCTGATGGCCACGCCGCTGGTGTCAAAATCCCACGCATGGGTGGGCACGCCGCCAATCTGGTCGTCGGTGCAAGTGGCAAGCAACGTCACCGGCACAAAAGCGTCCACAATCCCGTCCGGCTCCGGAAACTCAATGCTGGCCGTAGGTGGGGTATTAGGTGCCACCGTGACGGTCACCATGGCGGGCGTGGGGTCGGCAACAGCACGGGCATCGGTGCACACGTAGCTCACGTGATAAATGCCAGCGTCGGCAAACGTGACAACCCCAGGGTTCTGCTCGGTGCTTGCGGCCGCAGCGCCGTCAAAGTCCCAGGCATGCGTCAGGCTCACGCCGCCGACGCCGTCATCGACACACGCCCCTGCAAAGGTGACGGTATGGCCCGGCTCGATACCAACGTTGCCTGCGGGGGCTGTGATGGTCGCCTCGGGGGCGCCGTTCACGGTGACCGTCACCTGCGCTGGCGTCGGATCGTCCACGCCGAGCGCATCGGTGCAAGTGTAAGTCACCACGAACACCCCTGCCGTAGCAAAGGTGAGCGCCCCCGGATCTTCGACGTTGTTGGCCGGCACGCCGCTGAGACCAAAATCCCATAGGTGGCTGTAGGTTGCGCCCCCGGTATCGTCATCGCTGCAGGTCGCCGCAAACTCGACGCTGCCGCCGACATCCACGGTTAGGTCGCCGCTCGGCATCTCGATGGCGCCGTCAGGGGAGGCGTTTACCAACAGCAAAACATTCGCAGGCTCCGGATCGGGCACACCCTGAGCGTCGGTACATAGATAGGTCACGCGGTAGGTGCCGCTGTCGGCAAAGGCGACAGCCCCTGGATCCTCAACGCTCTGATCGGGAGCGCCGCCATCGAACGTCCACAAATGACTCACGGTGCTGGCTTCCGGATCGGTGCACGTGGCCGCAAACGCCACTGTCGCACCTAGGCCGATGACGGTCTCGACAGTGTTGGGTAAGTCGATTACGCCATTCGGTGCGGCATTGCTGTTACTGTTGGTAATGTGCGCCTTGTCGCACGACCAAGCGAACAACAAGAGGGACAACATCACGAAGGTCATGCGTCGCTGTGTCATAGGCGGTCTCCCCTCCGTAGCTCAGGAGTGGCCCGGACTATAGCGCTGGCGCGGCAACACGCTCAACGACTCAGGTAATAGACAGGAGCGTGCAGTTTCACTAGGATGCCCGCGCGCGTCAGACACAGGACGCCAATAGCGATACGGGAGCGCTGATGCCGACCAGAATCCGCCACCAACCTGGGTTAAACCATGTCTTTGGCGACTCACGCTTACCAGCTACCGCCGCCAGACCTGATGCCCAAACCAACCGCACCTCTCATATGCCCCCAACCCCCGCCTTGCCATCCGGCCAAGGCCTGTCGGGCCGACGCCACCTACCTGTGCCACAGGCTTCGAGCCTCACGTCCCAGGTCACTCTTAGCGCCGCCAGCGCCCACGAACCTCTCAGCCTGACATTGCAACGCCAAGCCTCCGCCCGCATTCGCGCCAGTGGTATTCCCGGCCGCGAGGCGCTGCTTGATGTGGCGATGGCAAAACGTCTCACCTCAGCACACGCTTGGTACCGCGCGATTAGCGCCGCGCGTACCGCAACGATGGCGCAGGAGCTACCAGTCGCGGCGTACAACCCTCGCGCCGCCCGAGTTTTAGCCTCCGGCGATGCGCATCTTTACCAACCCACAGCAGCCCGCCACAGCAAACAATCCTTGATGCTGTCGATAGGCGACAGCGACCGCATTGGCCTGGGTCCGTATGAATGGGACGTGCGCAGTCAATTGATCAGCATTGAGCTGGAAGGACGCGTACGCGGCTTCACCTCGGCAAAACGCCAGGCAGCCATGACAGCCTTCCTCGAAGCCTATCGCCGTGGCATCAACCAGGTGGCCAACGCCAGCGACGCTGAGGCCGCCGCCGGGGCGTTGCGGCTGTTCGTGGGCGATGCTCCCCCCATGGTGTTAAAATTCTTGGCGGCGAGTCTCACGCTCTCCCGCAACGATTGGCTTGACGAACGTGTGCAAAAACAGGGGGACAACGCCGAATTCAAGACCAAGCCACAGTCGCTGGAACACCTGCCGAACAAACCCAAAGGCGCGGCAGCGCGTATCCGCAAGGCCCTGGCCAAGGCCGCAAGCCGCTATGCCGATGCGCTTTATGGCGATGCTCGTGATCGGCTGAAAAACTACAAGCTCGTTGATGTCGCGATGCCCTATAAAGGTAACGGCAGCCTGGGCTACGGCCGCTACTACGCGCTTCTCGTGCCCGGCAAAGGCCTAAAGCACCTCGAAGACGCCGTCATTTTGGAGTTCAAGGAGCAACTACCCTGCGACTTATCCCTCTATGTGGATGCCAGCGATACCGAGGCCAAGTTTGGCCGCCATCAGGGTGAACGGGCCGTGGCCTTGATGCGCCTCGGAAGCGGTGCTCACGCCGTTCCGAGTTGGAGCCACACTGAGCTGCCCGCTGGCTGCGGTGTGGTGAGCTCGCACTTCACCATCAAAGAAGTCGATCCCACCGAACGCGGCTTCGATCCCTCAATGTTGAACGCGCAAGACTTCCAAAGCTGGGCTCGTATCAATGGGCAACTGATGGCCGCCTTCCAGACTCTGGCCGGCACCAAAGCGCCCACACTCTTGGGCGGTGCCTGCGATATTGCTGAGGACATGGCAAACAAGCCCAACTTCGATGCCGACAACCTCAACGCCGCAGTGCGCAAAGCCGATGACTATGAGCGTGAGTTCAAAATCCTGAAAGCCAGCGCCGGCCAATAGTCCAACCACTGCAAGCAACGCCCTGCCTCGATTGAGGGACATATTATGATGACGGAAGTCTCTTCTTGGCGACTCCTGGACCTGTAAGCCATGATTCATAAATGACTCGTAATGGTTCATTTATGAAGCAGATACGAACCTCCGACGGCTCGCGGACGTCAAAAACCTTCCTAGAAATCTGCTGGCTCGGCCTGACTGTAAATCCCACAAACTCATTGTTTTCGGCCTGTTAAGCGCAAACAACAAAGGCGCCATAGAAACTGGCGTGGGGCGGCGAAAAACTTGGCACATGCTTGGCATGTGCGATGGTACGTGATGGCTAGTGAGTCAAAGCAGGCGCTCGCAGGTGTGCGCGAAAGTCGTCGGTTGCCGGTGGTCACCCGCGTGCGACGGCTGGATGGCGAGCGCGCCGAATGGCAGTCGGTCAATATCAGTGAAGGCGGCATGTTCTTGTCGGGAACCCCAGTCCTCCCGACGGGCACATTGTTTAGCCTCGCCTTCAACCTCCCTGGCGCCACCAACGATGACCGCGAGCGTTCGCTGCGTGCTCGGGTGGTCTGGTTAAACAACCCTGGCGACCCAAAGTCTGATCCGCGGCTCCCGGCCGGCATGGGTGTAGCGTTCGTCGACAACCCGTCCGATTCGCAACGCTGGCTTCGCACGGGCCTTTATGGCGCAAGTAACCTCGATGTCGCGGCGGCTGGCCCCGAAGACGAGATGTTGGCCTGTGGGGCGATGATCGGCGCTTATCGAATCGTGAACTTCCTAGGTGGCGGTGGCATGGGCAGCGTCTATGTCGCCGAGCACGTAGAGTTGGGTCGACGGGTTGCGTTGAAACGCCTGCACCAGCGCCTCACCCAAGATCGAGACGCGGTGCGACGCTTCTTCGAAGAAGGTCGTATCGTCAATCGCGTGCATCATGAGCACGTGGTGGAGATCACCGACTTCCTCTCCGAGGGTGCCGAGAAATTCTACGTGATGGAGTTCTTGGAAGGTCCGACGCTGCAAGCCGTGGTGGATGGCAGCGGATCCCTGCCGGTGGAGCGGGCCGTGAAGATTGGCCTGCAGTTAGCCGCGGCGCTGCAAGCCGTGCACGAAGCAGGCGTACTGCACCGCGATCTGAAACCGGCCAACGTCGTCTTGATCCGTCGCCATGGCACAAACGACTTCGTAAAGCTGCTCGACTTCGGCATCGCCAAAATGAAGCTCCCCGATGGCGTCCTGCTGCAAACCATACCAGGCCTGGTGGTAGGAACGCCCAGTTACATGGCGCCGGAGCACTGCCTAGGCCACGAACCCGACGCCCGCGCAGACATCTACGCCTTGGGTGTGATCCTCTACCAGCTGCTCAGCGGCGCGCTGCCGTTTGCTGCCAAGAGCTTCGCCGAATTGGTTGTGGAGCATTTGCAGAGCACACCGTCGTCATTACGAGCCCGCGTGGGCGAACAGATCCCGTTGGCTCTCGACGCCCTGGTGCTGCAATGCCTGGCGAAAGACCCGCTGGCACGCCCGACCAGCGCTGCTGCTGTGGTCGCAGCCTTGAATCAAATCCTGGAAGGCACTGAACCTGCGGTGCTCTCGACCGACGCCATCGAGCTCATCGCCCCCCCGACCCTAGGGCACCGGCGCCGCGCCCTATGGTTCAGCCTCGCAGGTATGCTCGCACTGGTCGTGGCGCTAGCACTGGGATTGGCGTTCTGGCCGCACGCAGCACCGTCGTCCCAAACGCTTGATCCAGTGCCACACCCGTTGGTCCAGCCAGCGCCCAAGCCGCAGTCAGCCTCACCCGGTGTGCAGGTACCTCCTGCCCCCGCTGCGACCCAGCCAGGCGTCAAGGAAACCCCTGAACGCTCCCCGCGCCCGGCTAAAGCTGGCGCAACCAAGCGTCGCATAGCTCAACGCCGTGGCACGTTAGATCCGTTTGCAGAGTGACCTGCCGCCTGACCGCGTCATCGATGGCTGACGACATCTTGTTCCTAGCATTGCCTCCCACAAGCGATCTGGCTACAAAACCCACGGGGGTCTCCCGTGAAAAAACGCCCACTCTGGAAATGTGATGTCTGCGGCTACATCCACGAGGGTGAAACACCTCCCGACAGCTGCCCTGTTTGTGGCGCCAGTGCCGACATGTTTTCCGCGTTCCACCCCAGCGCGAGCGTCGACGATGGGGTCAAACCGGGCACAGAGGACGCGCGCCGCATTGTCATTGTGGGTGGCGGCATCGCGGGGCTAACGGGGGCCGAGTATGCCCGTCGCACGTCGAACACCGCCCAGATCACGCTGATCGTCCACCCCGATGAAGGCCTACCCTACTATCGCCTAAACCTGACGAGGCTCGTCGCCGGCGAAATGGTTGAGGCAAACCTGCCGCTCAAAGACCCCGAATTCTACACTGCGCAACGCATTGAGGTGCGTGCAGCCACAGCGGCCAGCGTCGATAATGAAGCAAAGCAGCTTCACCTGGCCGATGGTAATGTGCTTGCGTACGACCGTTTAGTCCTGGCCACTGGCGCTGTGCCTTTTGTGCCACCGTGGCCGGGCTCTAACCTGCCTGGGGTCTGCGCGTTGCGTACGCGCGCCGATGCTCAAGCCTTGATCGCCAAGTTGCCGGCAGGACGTCGCTGCATCTGCATTGGCGGTGGCTTGTTGGGCCTCGAAGCTGCTTTTGGCTTGGCGCGTCGTGGCGTCTACGTCACCGTCCTGGAAGCGGCCCCAACGCTGTTGGCGCGCCAGCTTGTCGCTCCGGCCGGTAAGCTCCTAGAACAGCACCTAGGTGGTTTAGGCCTGCAGTGCCGTTGTGGGGTAGCGGTGCAACATATCGACGGCCCTACCACGGCCACCGGCGTCACATTAGCAACAGGAGAGACTCTCAAAGCCGATGTTGTGCTTGTCGCCGCCGGCATTCGACCCGATCTGCGATTGGCCAAAACCGCAGAGCTCCACTGCAACAAGGGGCTCGTGGTAGACGACCGTGGAGTCACGTCGGATACCGACATTTTGGCCGCGGGCGACTGCACTGAACACCGCGGCAACCTCTACGGTCTCTGGTCAGCTGCCTATGCTCAGGGCCTGGTGGCTGGCTGCAACGCCGCGGGTGGAAACGAAAGCCTACAAACGCTAACCCCCTCCAGCCGACTCAAAGTTGTCGACCTCAGTGTCTTGAGCATCGGCGAGTTTGCTGCCACGCCGAGCCCCCAGGATGTTGTCGAACGCGCACTCGGCCCAAGCTACATCCGCCTCGTGCGCCGCGACGGGCGCTTAGTCGGCGCCAACTTGGTGGGTGACACAGGCTTGGATCTCGCCGTGACGAGCGCCATGGACACCGCTCAGCCTCTCACGAACTTCGCCGACCTAAGTGCCCTATTTGCCCCAACACAAATCTAACCTTCAATCACAGCAAGGAGACTGCCATGCCCAGTATCAAAGGGACTCAAACCGAGAAGAACCTGTTGGCCGCGTTTGCAGGTGAATCCCAAGCCCGCAACCGCTACACGTTTTACGCCAGCGCCGCCAAGAAGGAAGGCCTCCAACAGATTGCCGACCTATTCTTAGAGACGGCCGAAAACGAAAAGGAGCACGCCAAGCGTTTCTTCAAGTTCTTAGAAGGTGGCATGTGCGAAATCACCGCGTCGTACCCTGCCGGCATGATCGGCACCACCGCCGAAAACCTGAAGGCTGCGGCCGGGGGTGAGCACGAAGAGTGGACTGAGCTGTATCCAAAGTTTGCCGAAACCGCGAAGGCCGAAGGTTTTAATGAGATCGCGGCTGCATTTACGATGATTGCGAAAGTCGAAAAGGAGCACGAAGCCCGCTACCTGAAGCTGCTGGCACTCGTCACCGAGGGTAAGGTGTTCAAGGCCGACCAGAAAACTCGTTGGAAATGCCGTAACTGCGGCCACGTACACGAAGGTACCGACGCCCCAGGTAAGTGCCCGGCGTGCCTACACCCGCAAGAATACTTCGAGCGCCAAGCTCAAAACTACTAGCCCGTGTCGGGTGGGCGACGAAACCGCGCTGCCCACCCATGTGTCCCACCCGCCGAGGTATGACGTGATGCCCATCTGCCGGATCGCTCCGCTGACGAGCTGCTTATTGTTCATCGCCTGCCAACAGCGACCCCCGAGCGTGATCCTCGAAACCAATCAACAACTTGCCGACCAGGTGCGCGCTACCGAGCAGGCCTTCGCCAAGACCATGGCCCATCGTGACTTTGCCGCCTTCACGGGCTTCATTGCCGACGAGGCCGTATTCTTCACCGGACCGACGCCACTTCGAGGCAAGGCGGCAGTCACCGCGAGGTGGCAGCAATTCTACGAAAAACCCGATGCCCCCTTCCGTTGGGAGGTGGGCAAAGTTGAGGTGTTGAGCTCTGGTACACTCGCCCTCAGCACCGGTCCGGTGTTCACCGCCGACGGCAAAACTGCCGCAAGCTTCACTTCGATCTGGCGGCGCACCGCCCAGGGCCACTGGGAAATCATCTTCGACAAGGGTTGCGACTGCCCCGACGAATAGAAAAATGCCATAGTTTTTAGCGAGTTATGACCGTTCTCCAGGCCTGCTCTCGGATCTAGAGAACAAGCGACACCTCGCACCGATAACAGACGTGAGGAGTCACGACCATGGTTGCTGCTTTCGAATCCAGCGTCAGCTCCGGCATGCGAGTCTTCTTGGAATCCCCACCGCGCACCACCGAAAAGGAATGGTACGTCGCGGTCGGTGACTTGGATGTTGGACCGCTGGACATCCACGAAATCCAGACGCGCTTTCGCTTTGGTGAGTTGTTTATCGATACCTTGGCCTGGCGCCCTGGCATGCGCGACTGGTTGCCCATCGCCGACCTACCAGACCTGCTGTTCCACTTGGATGCTGAGCGCCGCAACCAAGAGACTAACCTTACTCGTACCATCGAGTGGAAGAGCGCCATCGCCGTAAGCCTCGCCGACTTGGTGGCTCAGGAATTGGAAGCCGCCGAACCGCCGCCAGCCATTGCGGCGCCAGTCACTGAGTCGTACGCGGGGCTGCCCGACCTGCGCAGCCTCGGCTTTGCCGCGCAGGGTAGTCAAGCTGCCTGGGAGCTGCCTTGGGGACCTGCCATGCCCGCGCAAGCGTGGGTACCACCAGCACAGCCGTGGTTGAACGCTAGCCGCGAGAGCCAAGCTCACCAACGCACTCTGACCTTGATGGCCGTGGCAATGGGCGTGCTCATTGTGGCGCTCGCGGTCGCCCTGGGATTGCTCCTACGCCCCGCGCGCGTCCCCGTTGCTGCAGTGCCGGCTCCGGTTCCGCACGCAACTCCCACGCCCGCGTGGGTGCCTGTTTTGCCGCTCACCCCCGTGATGCCTGTTGAGGCCGTTGCTCCCGAAACTCCAGCCGAGGAACAACCCTCGTTGGCGGCGATTCCTCTACCAATTAAGGCCAAGCGCGAACCCGCGCGCGTTGCCAAAACCAAACCGGAAAAGGTACGGACGGCCGTGCCGACGCGTGACTCGACGGACGAAGATGAAGCTAGCACTGATGACAGCACGTTGAGCCAAGCCCAGGTTATTGAAGCGGTGAAAGCCAACGCCAGCGGCCTCGCGCCCTGTGTGCGCGCCGCACGTAGCAACAGTGAGCTTATGCCCGGCAAGATCCGTTTCGTATTGAGTTGGGTGGTGTCCCCCAACGGGCAGGTTCGTACGCCGCGCCTAACCGGTCCCAGTGATGTGATGAACACAACGCTACCGGCCTGCTTTGCTCGGCAAATGAGCAGCTGGGACTTCCCGAAAGCGGGCGCCCCCACTACCATCCGCAACTTCCCATTGCCGGTGAACGTGCGCTAACAGCGTCGTTAAAACTGTAAGGCCTTGCTTAGCCGCACGACCTCGCGGTGACGATGACACACCACCAGATGGTCGTTCACCATCCCGACCGCCTGCATGAACGCGTAGACAATGGTTGGGCCGCAAAACTTGAAACCGCGCCGCTTCAGTTCTTTAGAAAGCGCGCGGCTTTGCGCCGACTCCGTAGGCATCTGCGTCAAGCGCTGCAGTCGGGCATCGATCGGCCGGCCGTCCACGTAGCTCCAGAGAAACCGCGCAAAGCTACCTTCAGCGCTGGTCAACTCTAGGTAAGCCCGAGCATTCAACACGCTGGCTTCGATCTTCGCACGATTGCGAACAATTCCTGCATCTTGCATCAGCGCCGCGAGCTTCTTGGTGTCGTAGAGAGCGATGCGAGCCGGATCAAAACCATCGAAGGCGCGGCGAAACCCTTCACGCTTTTTCAGTACGATGAGCCACGACAAACCGGCTTGAAAGCCGTCAAGCAGGAGCTTTTCAAACAACGCTCGGGAGTCGGTCTCGGGCACACCCCACTCGGTGTCATGGTAGGCCACGTAGATCGGCTCGTCACCGCACCAACTGCAACGCGTTTGACTTTTCACCGTACCCTAACCTTCTGCCAACGATCGTGCGAGCGAGGCACGTGCCGCACGCACGGCGGGCCACAAGGCCCCCAGCACAGCTGCCAGCGTCGCCGCGAAAAGCGCCGCACCGTTTAACCACATCGGCACCAAAAAGAAACTCTCAGGTTTGAACGGGAAGTTGGGAAGAAATATCCGCGCGGCTTGGTCGATCATCCAAGCGCCCACATGCGCCAACACCACCCCGAGCATCCCCCCGAAAAGACCGAGGATGGCGGCTTGTGCCAAAACAATGAGGCCGAGATCGAGGCGTTTGGCCCCAACGGCCCGCAGCACCGCCAACTCCCGTCGCCGCTCAGAGAGTGACGCAAAAAAGCTGTGCGCGATATTCAAGCCGGCCAACGCCAACACCAACAGCCCCACCAAGCTCGCAAGCAGCGTGGCTGCCACCATCAGGTCGCTGGTACGTGCTGCCGTCTCATCCACCGCCAACCCCTGGCCACGAACCGCCTCGGTGATGTGCGGCACGTCGGCGGCCGACGCCGCACGCAGCAAAATGGAGGTGTAGTGCTCTTGCTGAGCCTCCTCATCCCCATACGTGGCAAGCAGTCGTCGGGCGGTTTCGAGGGGCACCGTGCAACCTAGACGCATTGCGAACTTCGAAACCCCAACGATGCGCGCACGCTCAAGGCCCGTACGCCGGGCGCCGCGATTACCCAACATCAGACTGCGGCCAAACACCATCTCAAACTCAAACCCCTTCAGAGTTTCGGAACCGAGCTTGGGCGTCCCCAACGAGGGCGCCACAGAGGCGTTGTAGACCTCTATGAGTTGGTCGGAGATGACGATGGGCACCCACCCCGCCTGATCCACAAAATCCGGCCCGCTCTCCGCTTGAACCAGCTCCACCGGCACCGCGGTCATGAAGAGGTCGGTGTACAAATCGTGGCCAAAGATGCGCGCCCCGCCCCGAGCCCCCATCGGCAGCTTCACTTCAAGTTTCGGATAGGCAACAGCAACGCCGGGCACCAAGCGCAATCGTTCAAGGGTAGCAGCGTCCAACGGCGCCGCCCCAAATAGGGCGCCGGTTCCAACACGAAAGAGACCCAAATCGACAGTGCGCGGCACGACTTCAATCAGATCGACCGGCAGCGCTCGCACGACCTCTTTCAGCACCACCTCGCGAATCCCGAGCCCCAGGCCGACGACCAGCGTAAGCACTGCGACCCCTAGGGCAATCCCCAGCGCTGATACCGTGCCGCGCGCCCGCGCAGCCCAAAGGTCGTCCCAGGCCAACACCGCCACGTTGGTAAGCTTCATGCCAACCTCCCGTGATGGAGCCGCAAGGTGCGATGAGCCCGCTCGGCAATCGCGTCATCATGGGTCGCAATCAACAACGCCACGCCGCTCGTGCTCAAACGGTCAAACAGCGCCAAAATCTCGGCGCCAGTTTCAGCATCGAGGTTCCCGGTGGGCTCGTCGCATAGCACCAATTCGGGTTGATGAAACAACGCTCGGGCAATCGCCACGCGTTGGCGCTCGCCGCCCGAGAGCGTGGCAGGTTTGCGCGACAGCTTGTCCGCTAGGCCGACACTGTGAATCACCTCTTTGGCGCGGGTAAGATCCAAGCGCCCGGCGCGAAAACGCGCTGGCAGCAACACGTTTTCGAGCACCGTTAGATGGGCCAACAGGTTGTAGGCCTGAAACACAAAGCCCAACGTGCGGTTGCGTAGCTCTGCGCGGCGAGCGTCGGTGAGTTCGCGCAGCTCCACGTCGTGGATGCGCACGCTACCTTGGTAGTCGGCGTCGAGGGCACCCAAAACCGACAAGAGCGTGCTCTTCCCCGAACCCGACGGGCCAACGAGCGCCACGCGCTCACCGCGTTTGAGACTCAGGTCAATGCCGGACAGCACGGTCACGCGCTCAGTGGCATGCACAAAGTCGCGTTTCAGCTCTTTCGCGGTGAGGATCGCGGCCTCGCTCATTGCAGCTGCTCGCGGATCCGCAGTCGCAAACCGTCCGCATCGGCATTCAACGCAACGGTTACGTCCCCCAAGTTACGCACCAACTCCAGCACCGTGCCCAACAGCATTTCGATGCCAAAACCCTTAGAGCGCTCGGTGGGCATCGGAATTGTTGCCAATGCGTCGGCGACCTTGCCCAAGCGTAACACCGCCACGGTCGTGCCAGGCTCGGCGGCAAAGAGCTTCGCATCCGGCCCCAAGGACTCACGCAGCGTCGCAGTGCCTTGGTGCAGTCCTTTTAGCGTAGTCTCCAGCCGACCTTTCCCCACACCATAAACATATGTTGAGCCACTCATGGCCCAGCCTAGCTTGGGCTCAACCACATCAGGCTCAACAATCTGCGCTGCCTGTGCGCCCGTGCCGAAGCTCCGTTCTCGCAGTTTGACACCCCGCTTCGTGAGCGCATCACGTGATTGTTGCAAGACCTTACCAAAACCTTTGGGTTCCTTGACTTCCGCTGTGATCGCGATCTGAATGAAATCGATCAGCGCATATGGGCTGCGCCGTGCCTTCAGCTGTTGCGGCAGATCGGCCAGGTTGCCGAGATGAACCGATGCGGTAAAAGGGCCGGCAAGCAGCGGCAGCACGTCCTTTTCTGGGTCGATGCCCGCCTCGTCGGCCAGCGGTTTCACCGCACGGTCGATTAGACCGGCGAACAAAGGATTCTGCCGCAGAGCAGTGAAGCCATCGCTTTTGGCGCTTTGGGTCAAGAACGCGAAGGCCGCATCTTGGGCCACCTGCGCTCCTAGCGCCACCACAGCGGGTCCTGCCAGAGCGGCCCCCAACCCGGGCACCCCCATGTCGATAAAGGTATCGCTCTGGGCTCCCGCGTCGCTCACCCGCACTGCCGTAAGCACCCCGCGCACTGGCGTTTCGCCTGCCCCCAAACTCTTCGCAAGAGTCCCGCGCATAAATACGGTTAGCACGGGACTGTCGCTCTTGCGCTGCAACTTCAGGTAAAGCGGATCGGTTTTGAGTGTGAGCGGATTGGGCAACTTCTGATTGGCTGCAAGCCGCGTCAACGCCGCGGTGAACGCACTCTTGCCGGCTTCACGAACCACCAAGAAGTAGCGTCCCACACGGGCCCAATGAAACGCCGGCACCACCTCGTCGCCAAACGGCCGTCCGAGCGATGTGACGCTGTAGCCCGCAATCTGCTGTTTTGAGACTTTGCTCGCACCATCGGCTTGCTCGATGAACATTTTGAGCTTTTGTGCCGCCAGCTCGGCATTCTCGACCGGCAGAACGAGA